>NZ_DFME01000046.1:29750-34088 GCF_002375605.1 Hyphomonas sp. UBA3601
CCCCGGATCACGCAGCCCAGTGCCACAGCGCCGTCAAACCGGCCACTGTCGGCCGCCATGGCAATCAGGCCCGGCAGCTCGAACGCGCCCGGCACTTCCATGACCGTCACAGTCGCGCCAGCAGCTTCAAGAGCTTCCAGCGCGCCAGCTTCCAGCTCATCGGAGATGTGCTTGTAGTATTTCGAAATGGCGACAAGAACGCGGTCTGCCATCAGTTGTTCTCCTCATGAAGATTGCGCCACCCCTCTATCGTCAGGCCGTAGCCGTCAAGGCCTGCCAAGCGGGTGGGCTGCGTTCCGGACAGGTAGATCATGCGACGTACGCCCAAATCCCGCAGAATTTGAGCACCGACACCGTATTCACGAATGGGCGCGGTCGGATCGGGGGCCACTGAGGGCTTCAGGCCGAGCCGTTCGGCAATGATGTTCGGCCGCATCGTGTTCACGAACACGACCACGCCCGGTTCTTCAGCGTCAGCAATCACGCGCATCGCGCGCTCAACCAGGCCGTGTCTTGGGCCGTTTTCTCCCAGCACGTCCGACAGGATGTCCATCCGGTGTACCCGTACCAGCGTTGTGCTGTCCGGCGTGATATCCCCGTGAACGATGGCGATATGTTCCGAATTGTCGAGCGCGTTACGGAAACAGACCGTCCGGAACCCTTCCCCGTAACCGGAATCGAGCGGCGCTTCGACGCGGCGCTCCATGAACCGGTCATTCTTTCGGCGCCAGGCGATGAGGTCGGCAATCGTGCCGATTTTGAGATTGTGCAACTGGGCGAAGGCGATCAGTTCCGGAAGACGGGACATGGTGCCGTCTTCATTCATGATTTCGCAGATCACACCGGCCGGATAGAGGCCGGCCATGCGGGAAATGTCGACGGCCGCCTCTGTATGCCCGGCGCGGACGAGTGTGCCGCCTTCGCGCGCAATCAGCGGGAAGACGTGTCCGGGTGATACGATGTCCTCATGATCCTTGGTCGGGTCGATGGCGACGGCAATTGTCCGGGCACGATCATGGGCCGAAATACCCGTCGTGACGCCGTCTTTCGCTTCGATCGAGACCGTGAAGGCCGTTCCCATGCTTTCCCGATTGTTCCGGGTCATCATGTCGAGATTCAGCGTATGCGCGCGCTCCTGACCCATCGCCAGGCAGATCAGGCCCCGGCCGTGACGCGCCATAAAGTTCACATGTTCCGGCGTGGCAAAATTGGCCGGAATGATCAGGTCGCCCTCATTCTCCCGGTCCTCTGCGTCGACCAGGATATACATCCGGCCATTGCGGGCATCTTCGATGATCTCGTCAATCGAGGAGATTGCTTGATGAAATTCGCTGCTCATATCTGCCCTTATCCCTTCGGCGCATCCGCGCCGATCATCCGCGCCACGTAGCGTGCCAGCATGTCGATCTCAAGATTGACGCTGGAACCGGGCTGCAACTGGTTGAGTGTAGTCACCTCCCAAGTGTGGGGAATGATCGCCAACTCGAAATCACCATTCGGCAGGGCTTCAGCCACGGTCAGAGACACACCATTTACCGCCGCGGACCCCTTGGTCGCGAAGTAGCGCGCGATCTGTTCAGGTGGCCGTATGGTCAAACGATAGCTTTCACCTTCCGGTTCGACGGAAACTACCTGACCGACGCCATCAACATGGCCAAACACGAAATGGCCGCCCAACTCGTCGCCGAGTTTCAGGCTCTGTTCCAGATTGACGTGAGATCCAACCGTCCAGTCACCTAGAATCGTCTTGGAAAGTGTTTCCGGCACGGCTTCGGCGGCGAACCACGCGCCGCGCTCGCCCTGCCCCATATCCACGACCGTCAGGCATACGCCCGAATGCATGATGGACGCGCCCAGGGTGATATCTTCCAGCTTGTAGCGGCTTTCGACCTCAAACCGGCGAAGCCCATTGCGGTCCTCCACGGATCGGACGGTCCCGACATCGGTAACGAGGCCTGTAAACATTTTCCTGCCCTTAGTTTCTTATTCAGACCCTTACATAGGTGTCCAGGACATCAACCCCAATCCGTTCCGTAGCGATAGCGCGCCAACGTGACGCTTCGCCCAGATTGGAGAGTCCCAGGGCGGCGAGCGCTGGCAGGCCGTCTCCTCCGATCAGGATGGGGGCGCGAAACCAGGCAATTTCGTCCACAAGCCCTTCCCGAATGAAGCTGGCCGCCAGCGTGCCGCCCCCTTCTATCAGGAGAGATGCAATTCCTTCGATCTCAGCGCGATGAAGGAGGTCATTCACGTCCACGCGAATGCCTTTCCCGCAGCGCCAGATATCTACGCCGCTCGCTGCGAGGATATCCTGCGGCTGGCCATTGGTTGCGACAACAACGCGTCCGGATGAAACAGACTGGACCAGTCTGGAACTGCGCGGTGTGCGACCTTGAGAATCTGCGACGATCCGGATGGGTTGGATCTTGGGGAGTGGAACTGTTCGGGCGGTCAGCAACGGATCATCGGCGAGTACCGTGCCCACTCCAACCAGAACCGCATCATGCGCGGCGCGCATTTCATGTGCCCGTGCGCGTGACTCACTGGTCGTGATCCACTGGCTCGTCCCATCGGACAAAGCTATGCGGGCATCCAGCGATGTAGCGATCTTAAGGGTGACTTTCACCCCGCTCATTCAGGATCGCTCTCTTCTTCCAGCGATGTCTGCTCAATGAATTGAGCGAAATCGTTCGGATCCCTGAAATCCTTGTAGACACTTGCGAACCGCACATAACCGACCGGATCGACTTGCCGCAGCGCCTCCATGGCAAATTCGCCCACTTCATTGGACGTCACCTCGGTTTCGCCACCGCTTTCCAGCTTGCGCGCAATACCGGACACCATTTGGTCGATCTGTTCCCGATCCACGGGGCGTTTCCGCAAGGCGATGGTGATCGAGCGCGTCAGACGGTCCCGGTCAAACGGCACGCGTTTGCCATCCCGCTTCACCACCATGATCTCGCGCAACTGAACACGTTCAAACGTCGTGAACCGCGCACCACACGCCTCACATACACGCCTGCGACGGACAGCCGTGTTGTCTTCAGCCGAGCGGCTGTCCTTCACCGATGTATTCTCGGAACCGCAGAACGGACATCGCAAGGTCTATCAGCCTCCCAATCCATTATAGATCGGGAACTGCGCCGTCAGGGCTTTCACCTCTTCGCGCACCTTGTCTTCTGCTGATGTGCTTTCGCCGGACGCAACCGCGTCGACAATCTCGCCAATCCAGTTACCGATCTGCGTGAACTCATCCTCGCCGAAACCGCGAGTCGTTCCGGCTGGCGAGCCCACACGAATACCGCTGGTGATCATCGGCTTTTGCGGGTCGAAGGGTACGCCGTTCTTGTTACAGGTGATGAAGGCACGCTCGAGCGCATGCTCAGCGTCGCGACCGGTCACATTCTTCGGTCGCAAATCGATCAATGCGACGTGCGTATCCGTACCGCCAGAGACAACGTCCAGCCCGCTGGATTTGCAAGCCGCAGCCATAGCGCGCGCATTTGCAACAACTTGAGCCGCATAATTCCTGAATTCTGGCTGAAGTGCCTCTCCGAAGGCTACCGCCTTGGCCGCGATGACATGCATCAGCGGTCCACCCTGAATGCCGGGGAAGATGGCTGAGTTGATCTTTTTCGCGAGCGCTTCGTCATTGGTGAGGATCATGCCGCCACGCGGGCCACGCAATGTCTTGTGCGTTGTTGTCGTCGCGATATGCGCATGGTCCAGTGGGTTCGGATGCGCGCCGCCGGCAACGAGACCCGCAAAATGCGCCATGTCCACGAGGAACAACGCCCCAACCTCATCAGCGATTTCGCGGAATCGTTTGAAGTCAATTTCACGAGGATAGGCAGAGCCACCCGCGATGATCAGCTGCGGGCGGTGCGCCTTGGCAAGGCGCTCCACTTCCACGAAGTCAATTCGATCATCTTCCCGACTCACACCATACTGAACGGCATTAAACCATTTGCCGGACTGGTTTGGCTTGGCACCGTGGGTCAGGTGACCACCTGCGTCCAGGCTCATGCCGAGGATCGTATCGCCCGGCTTCAGCACCGCATTGAACACACCCTGATTAGCCTGGCTGCCGGAATTCGGCTGCACATTGGCGAATCCGCAATTGAACAGCTTCTTGGCCCGCTCAATCGCCAACTCTTCCGCAATGTCCACAAACTCGCAGCCACCGTAATATCGCTTGCCTGGATAGCCTTCAGCATACTTGTTCGTCAGCACCGTTCCCTGAGCCTCCAGCACGGCTTTGGAAACAATATTCTCTGACGCAATCAGCTCGATCTGCTGCTGCTGACGGGTACGTTCCTTCCGGATCGCATCGAACAG
>NZ_DFME01000046.1:34220-56573 GCF_002375605.1 Hyphomonas sp. UBA3601
CGCATCGAACAGCTCGGGATCACGATCTTCCAGAGATTGGCTGAAAAATTCCGTGGTATCAAACCGGGCGGGCTGGGCTGTGTCTGCCATGGGCGAATCTCCTGCTGGGTCTTGCGCTATTTACGCTCAGGCGGGTCCCGCCGCAACCGCCGGTGCGTGCTGGGCCCACAATATCGCACCCTGCATGCACAATTTGAGAGATTGTGTCGGGATTGTCGTGCAAATACTTGAAGAACTATGGTATTTAGCAGTTTAGTTGGGGCGCGATTGTGCAGCTGAATATCCAAATACCTGACAGAGTCTTGGTGGGCCATGAGTGAATACGAGTCATCTGACCTGCTCGACATGACTGCCGAGATTGTCTCGTCATATGTGTCGAACAACCAGGTCGAAGCAGATGCGCTGCCACAGCTCATCACGAACATCTATGAGACGGTTTCCGGGCTATCGAAAGGCGCGGAGCCTGCAGCAGATACTCAGGAACCAGCAGTTTCAATTGCGAAATCCATCACACCGGACTTCCTGATCTGTCTCGAGGATGGCCGGAAGCTCAAGATGCTGAAGCGATATCTTCGATCCAAATTTGACATGACGCCCGAAGACTACCGCGCGAAATGGGGATTACCATCCGACTACCCGATGGTTGCGCCAAACTACGCAAAGCTGCGCTCAAAGCACGCCAAACAGATCGGGCTTGGCAAGAAGGCACCGCCCGCACCCAAGAAAAAAACCAAATAGTCGAAAAACCGGATCAGGCTGCCTTGTCGAGGCCGAGCTGCTTCCAAACAGCCAGGATCGCAGCCACCAACTCATCCATCATGACTTCGTCATGCACAGGGCTCGGCGTGAAGCGCAAACGCTCCGTACCCTTCGGGACAGTCGGGTAATTGATCGGCTGCACATAGATACCGAAATCGAATAGCAATGTATCGGACAGCGCCTTGCAGCGCTCCGGATCTCCCACCAGCAATGGTACGATATGCGTGTCAGTGTCGATCATAGGCAGGCCGGCATCGCGGAATTTCTGCTTCAGCTTGGCAGCGTTCGCCTGATGGGTCCGGCGCAATTCCCGTCCCGCATCCGTCCGCAGTTTCTGAATGCTGGCCAGCGCACCCGCCGCCATTACGGGACAAGTGGATGTCGTGAAGATAAAACCTGAAGCCATTGAGCGGATGGCGTCGACCACGGTCTCGTGGCTGGCAATGTAGCCGCCCATGACACCATAAGCCTTGCCAAGCGTGCCCTCGATGATGTCGATCCGATCCGCCAGACCCCACATCTCCGCAACGCCGGCGCCATTCTGGCCATACATGCCAACCGCATGCACTTCGTCCAGATAGGTCATCGCATCGAATTCATCGGCCAGATCGCAAATTTCTTCCATCCGGCCGAAATCACCGTCCATGGAATAAACGCTCTCAAACGCGATCAGCTTCGGGCGATCCGGATCATCATTCGCCATCAGCGCCCGCAGATGATCCACGTCGTTATGCTTGAAGATGCGACGGTCTGCACCTGAGCGACGAATGCCTTCAATCATCGAAGCGTGGTTCAACGAGTCGGAATAAATGATCAGGTCAGGCAAAATCTTGCCCAAGGTCGACAATGTCGCCTCATTGGAAACGTAGCCGGATGTGAACAGGAGCGCTGACTCCTTGCCGTGCAAATCTGCCAGTTCGCGCTCAAGATCGACATGGTAACGAGTCGTGCCGGAGATGTTACGCGTGCCGCCCGAACCTGCACCGAAACTATCGATGGCCTCATGCATGGAATTGATGACGTCTTCGTCCTGGCCCATGCCAAGATAGTCATTGGAGCACCAGATGGTGACTTCGCGCTCGCCGTCCTCGAACCGCGCCGTCGCCTTTGGAAACCTGCCCTTGTGACGGTGCAGGTCTACAAATACGCGATAGCGGCCTTCGCCGTGAATCGAATTAAGCGCGTCCTCGAAGGCCTTCAGATGCTTCATCTGTTTCGTTCCTGATCTTTTCCGAGCCTACATAGTGGCCAAAACGACGATTGATAATGGCTCCATACGTCGCGGACCGCTTTTGTCGCATACGGGATTACCCCTAGGCGTCATAGCCCGGCATTTCGCGATCCAGCTTGCGAAGCAGCGCCGGCCAAACCAGTTTTTCCGTCACCATGTTCATGCCGGAACTGTGTTCTGTCATGCCGCCCTGCCCGGCAACCTTCTGCTGAAGATCAGATTCGCACTCCAACACACCATCGCGCCCAGCCGAAAGCGCCATGATCTGCATGTTGCAGGCACGCTCCAGAAAGAACATCCGCGTAAATGCAGACGCCGCCGTGTCGCCGACCGTCAGCGTACCGTGGTTGCGCAGAAGCATTGAATGTTTCTTGGGGCCCAGATCAGCGACGAGCCGCTCACGTTCGTCCAGGTCCAGCGCGATACCTTCATAATCATGGTAGGCGATGTCCTCACGTACAATCATGGCGGTTTGGCTGAGTGGCATCAGGCCTTCCTTCTGCGCCGAGACAGCAACGCCCTGATCGGTGTGGACATGGATCACGACCTGCGCATCGTCGCGCGCATCATGGATTGCCGAATGGATGGTGAAGCCGGCCGGATTGATAAAGCTATCCGTCTCCTGGACGACGTTGCCTTCCAGATCGACTTTCACGAGCGAAGACGCCGTAATCTCCTCGAAGAAATAACCATATGGGTTGATCAGGAAGTGATGGTCCGGCCCAGGAACGCGATGAGAAATATGCGTGAAAATCAGATCGTCCCAACCATGCATCGCGATCAGGCGATACAGCGCAGCGAGGTCCACGCGAGCCTGCCACTCTTCTGCGGATACAGAGGAACGAATATCTAATTTGTGCGCGCCGTCGGCCATGATTGAATCTCCCAGATATGTTTTGCGGGCAAACTAGCGGAAAATCCGATCACAGGCCAGAAAAAGCTGACACCCGCGTCAACTTGGTGGACTCGCACTATCCGGTGCACGCGGCGGTATGCCAGAATCCGCCTTGACGCTTCCACCCTTCGCAAAGCAGATGGGCCACCATGAGTGGTCTACGTCTGCACTTTTACGCTTCCAAGCGCCCAGAAGCCCAGGACGCGCTGTCTGTCCTGACCAAAAAGTACGGCCAGTGCAGCGAGGATGATGCCGATGTGATCGTTGCGCTCGGCGGCGATGGGGCAATGCTGGATTCGTTGCGGCGTCAGTTTGAAGGGGGTCAACCGGTATACGGCATGAACCGTGGCACGGTCGGCTTCCTGATGAACGAATTCAACGTCGACAAACTCCCCGACCGTATCAACTCAGCCGAACGCGCCGTCATCTCGCCCCTGCGAATGACCGTTCGCGACGTACATGATCACGAACACCGCGCCCTTGCGATCAATGAAGTATCGATGTTTCGCCAGACGGCGCAGACGTCGAGGTTCAAGATCACAATCGACGGCAAGATGCGGATGGACGAGCTGGCCTGTGACGGTTTGATGGTCGCAACGCCAGCGGGATCCACGGCCTACAACTTGTCCGCACATGGCCCGATCCTGCCGATCGGAGCTGGCCTGCTCGCCCTCACGCCTGTCAGCGCCTTCCGGCCGCGCAGGTGGAAAGGCGCCCTACTTCGGCGCGACGCGCATGTACGTATTGATGTGATCGCTCCGATCCTGCGTCCGGTTGCCGCTGCCGCGGACAATCAGGAAGTGCGCGACATTGTCAGCGTGGACGTTCAAGAGGACCGGCGTCGGCTTACCATGCTGTTCGATCCAGGGCATGCGCTTGATGAACGCATCTTGCGGGAACAGTTTGGTTTCTGAAGCGATTTCAAAGACCTTCGGTCAGGAAAACGTTAAGGCTTGGACGATACGATTACCCGAACGATAGGGAATCGCGATGCTCAAGGCTCTGATAAACAAACTGAAACCCAATGCTGGCGCGAAGAGCGACCAGCCAGCTACCTCAATAACTCCGGATATCAGCCGAGTGATAAAGATGGCCCCCGTTGCGCCAGTAGGTGATGCCGCTGTTGCTGCATCGGACGCCGGTCACGATCCGGACGAGCTCGGGGATAGAGCAGAAGCCGCGGTCGAAGACCTGTCATCTCGTTTTGACGCGTGGATGCAGGCGGACCTTGATCGTTTGAAGAATGCCTGGGGAGCCGCCAAGACTTCCGGTGCCAGCCATGCGGACTACAAATTACTCGAAACCTGCGCGCACAATATTCGCGGTGTTGCCACATCATACGGATATCCCGCGGTGTCGCGCCTTTGTGGGTCGCTCTGCAGGTTGCTGTCTGAAACTGAGCCAGGCGAGAATTCTGCGCTGATCAATCTCCATGTCGAGGCCTGCATGGCCGCTTTTGGATCGATTGGCCGGGGTGACGCAGCCCAATCGGTCGCGAACGCAGTGTGTGATGCCCTTGAAGAGCGGGTCGCCGTGAAGACAGCAAAGACCTGATCAAGCCGCAGCTTTCGGCTCACTTTCTGACCTGATCAGAAATTCCCGTATCAGGTCGGCGGTCTCTTCAGCGCGCGTCACAAGAAACAGATGCCCCCCTCCCTCAATGACTTTCAGCTCAGCGTCAGGCAGGGCCACTCGTAATATATGGCCATTGGCGACAGGCACGATCGTGTCCCGGTCTCCCATCAAAACCAATGTCGGCATTGTCAGAAAGCGGATGAATGGCAGACTCGACCAGCCGACAAAGGCCAGCAACTGGTAGATATAACCTTTGGGGTCTGGCGGCAGGAGATTGTCGATATGGCTGCCAGCCTCTCCATCGACGGCTTCGCCATAGAGCGACTCGAAACTCTTCCGCATGAATTCCGGGTCCGAGTAGCGTCGTGTGTCCACCATTTTGGAGAGCGACTTCGGGTGGCCCGGAATCATCGTCATCCCGGCTGTGGTCGCGCAAAGCACCAGTTTTCCGACGCGGCGGCGATACTGAAAGGCGAATTGTTGCGCCATGGCCCCGCCCCAGGACACGCCCATCACGTCCACTTCTTCAATATCGTGCGAATCCAGAAGCTTGCGGGCCCAACGTGCCAGCATCCAGGGGCGATAAGGCCAGCTGGTCACGGGACTCAAGCCAACTCCGGGCACATCAAAGGTGATGATGTCCCGGTCCGGAAACATGTCGCCAAGACCGAGCGTCAGTTCCAGATTGGCTCCAATGCCATTGAAGAACAGCAAAGTCGCCTGCCTCGAATTGGACGCCGATGTCCATCGCGCTGTGCGCAATTCGATACCGTCTACGTCTTGTGTCTCGATGATCGGCATGCGTTTCGGCGACGTCATGAAGGCTCCCGTGAGATTTTCGGCCTATTCGTCAAACACGTAATGGCCCGGCGCGTCATAGAGAGCCGGGAATGCCTCACCACCGCAAGCGCGGGGCGCAGCTTTCAATGTCCCCGAGCGCTCTTTTAGCCACTCGCCCCAGACAGGCCACCAGCTGCCAGCTTCTTCTGTTGCCTTTGCCGCCCAGGTATCGGCATCCGCGTCCAGGTCCGGGTTGCGAAGCATCTTCGCCTTCGGATTGCCTGGTGGATTCAATAGGGACTGGATATGTCCGCTGGAAGACAACACGAATTTTATACTCTGTGATCCGAGGAGTTGAGTTGTGCGGTAACACGCCTTCCACGGGGTGATGTGATCGGTCAGGCCCCCAACCACAAAAGCGTCGGCTGTCACTTTCGTCAAATCAACTGGGTGGCCAGCCACTTCAAACTCGCCCGGGTGACTGAAAGGCTGGTTCAGCCCCATGTCGAGATAGTCCGAATGCAATTGCGCCGGCAAATTCGTGGAGTCGTTGTTCCAGAACAGGATGTCGAAGGGCGGCGGATCCTCGCCCATCAGGTAGTTATTCACCACATAGTTCCAGACAAGATCATTCGGACGCATCCAGGCAAACATGCGTGCCAGATCATCGCCTTTAAGGATGCCTTTGCGTCTGGAATATTTCCGGGCGACCTCTAGGCTCTGATCAGACACAATCTGCCCCATCTGACTATCTTCCCGCTGGGGATCCAGGACACATACCATGAAGGTCAGCGAGTTGATGCGGTCGTCACCTGCTGCTGCGAACAGACTGGCCAATGTCGCCGCCGTGATACCGCCCGAACAGGCGCCGGCGATACTTATTTTCCTGGATCGCGTGACCTTGCGGATAACTTCGCTCGCCTGGATCAAGCTGTCGATATAGGCGCTCATGCCCCAATGCGCGTGCTCTTTCTGAGGATTGCGCCAGGACACAACAAAGGTCTGCATTTGCTGCGCCATCAGGAACTGGACCATTGAGATCGCGGGAGACAGATCCATCGCATAAAACTTGTTGATCTGTGGTGGGACGATCAGAACTGGCGTGCGGTGAACCTTGTCGGTAATTGGCTCGTACTGGATCAGTTCCAGCATCTCATTTTTCCAGATCACCTTGCCGCGCGACATTGCGAGATTCTTGCCGACCTCGAAGGGTCGCTTGTCTACCTGACTCGGCAAACCACCATTTTTTGTGACGTCCGTATACGCATTCTTCAGCCCCTTCAGCAGGGACATGCCTCCTGACTCCACCACTTTCTTGCTGGCGGCCGGATTGCCGAGCAGGGTGTTGGTGGGTGCCAAGGCGTCAGTAATCATGCTGGTCAGGAACTTCGCCCGCGCATGTTCCAACTCCGTCATGCTGAGATTGGCCACCCAGTCATTCAGATGCTCCTGAGTCGACAGATAAGCTTGCATACCGCGCTTGTAGAAGGGGCTCTCAGACCAGGTCGAATCCTTGAAACGGCGATCGCGAGGATCTGCCGCCCGATCGGACCTGCCCATCAAGATCTTCGCGCCGTCAGCTGCCATCCGGCTGGCAGCTTTCGCTGTAATGGCGGGATTTTTCATGGTCGAGCGCAACATCATGGCTACTGCGCCGACCATCTCCTGCGGGTCGGAACCGGACAAGAACGGGTTCACGTCCTTGAATGCCGTAGCCGCCTTGTTTGCGTAGTCTTTCTTCGGGCGCGTCATGCCCCTCTCCCCTTGGGTCTGCCCAGTCATTCCCACCAAACGTGGCGACTGGATCTTTTATTGGGCCTCTTTCGCATTCGGAAAAAGGTTACATCAAAATTTCAAATAAAATTCGTTCCATAGTGAGAATTGCGTGTCAAACACCATATCAGACCATGAAAACACGCGATCGCATACTTCACGTTAGTTTGCTTCTCTTCAATGAAGAAGGAGAAGCCCAGCAGACGGCTGTTGATATTTCGAATGCGCTCGATATCAGCCCTGGCAACCTCTATTACCATTTCAAGGGCAAGGACGCGATCATCCATGCCCTGTTTGACCGGTTCGAGAACGAGATGCGCATCATCCTGAGCGGGTCCCGTGGCCGGATTACCAGTCTGGAGGACAGCTGGGTCTACCTCTACATCATTCTCGAAGAAATTTACGACTTTCGGTTTTTTTATCGCGATCTTGGACTATTGCTCGATCGGTATCCTGACCTTGCCAAACGGTTCAGATCCATCCTGTCGCGGATGCGGACCGCGCTTGTTGGTGTGCTGGATGAATTGACCGCGGGATCGGTGTTGCGGCTGGATCCGCGTCTGAGAGAAGTTCTGACAGACCAATTCATGACGACCCTGACCTTTTGGTTGGCGGAGGATCATTTGAATGCGGACAGCCATGATGGGCCAACCTTGATCCACAGGACTGTGCTTCAGGTCATGTGCCTGTTGCCACCCTATATGGGTGACCGGGGTGTGGAGACGCTGACAGATCTCTTCGAGCATTACGACACCGTCGTCGCATAAGAAAAGGGCGGTCCCTCACGGAACCGCCCTCACCAGTTTCATGATTGTGCCGGACTACTTCATCAGCACTTTGGCTTGTTTGACCCATTCATCGCGGGCGATACGGCCACGCGCCATAATCTTGGCGTCCAGGGCCTGAATGTCTGCCGCCTTGAGCGCGGCGATATCGGCAAAGCTCTTGATACCCGCCGCTTTCAGCTTGGCGGCTAGTGCAGGGCCGACCCCTGTCATGAGCGTGAAGTCATCCGCCTTGGTTGACGCGGCAGAGGCCGGTTTTGCCTTTGCGACAGGCTTGGCTTTTGCAGATGTCTTCGGTTTAGCCTCCGCTGGCTTTGCGACGGCGTCCTGAACAGCCTTTGATGTGCGTTGGGCCGCCTTCTTGCTCGTCTTAACAAGATCCGCACCGGACTCCGTTGCCACAGCTTCGATCTCTTCGGTCAGCCGTGAAATACGCTGCTTCAGATCATTGCTGCGGTCTTTGGTTTTGGACCGAGCCTTCGAAACCGTTTCAGCAACTTCGTCTTCCAGTTTGTCGAGCTTGGCGGCGAGCTTGCCACCTTTCTTGCCGAGGCCCTTCACGCCCAGCAAGTCGCGCATGCGTTCCATCCGAGCTTCGAACTCGTCACGTGCCTGAGTCTGAAATTCGCGGGCGACGCTGGCATATTTGGCCGCGTTCTTCGAAGCGTTCTGAACAACATCATTGTCCTGAACGCGTGCGCGGACGTCATGCTCAATCTCTTCGCCACGCTTGACGAGGTCTTCGAACAATTCGGTGGACTGCTTGTTGAACGTCTTCGTATTGGCGATTGCCTTGTCATAGGCTTTGCCATAGGCGCCAACGCCTGCGAGCCAGATCTTGTGTGCCATGTCGGCCGTGTTTGGCTCAGGCGCTTTGGAAGCCTTCTTTGCCTTGGCTGGCTTCTTGGTGGATTTGGAGGCTTTTGCGCTCGCGGCTTTTGCCGACTTCGCTTTCGCCTTCTTCTCATTTTTCTTGGCCATGTGTGGCGCTCCTTTATCCGTAAGTTTCAATGGAACAGGACGTATCGAAAATTCCTAGAATCTTCATACTAATCGCTGCCCCCCTTGAAAGAGAGGACCGAATGCCCTGTATCTGACAGGCACACACCAAGGAGAGCAATGACATGAGCGAAGTTGATTACACTGTCGATGGCAAGACCTATGAGGGCTACTTCCTACGCCCAAAGGGCAAGGATACAGCTCCAGTCGTCGTGATCGCCCATGCATGGGGCGGCCTGGGCGACAATGAGCGCGAGAAGGCCGAACGCATAGCAAAGCTTGGTTATGCCGCTTTCGCCATGGACGTCTATGGCAAGGGAAAGCGCGGCACGACGGTCGAAGAGAACCAAGCCCTCATGAATCCTCTTGTTGGCGACCGGGCCGAATTGCAGAAGCGCCTTGCAGGTGGCCTTGCTGCCGCAAAGCAACAAGTGGGTGTTGACCCAACGAAAGCGGCAGCCATCGGCTTCTGTTTTGGGGGTCTCGCCGTTCTGGACATGGCTCGCGCCAATCATGAGGTTCTGGGCGTAGCCTCATTCCACGGCCTGTTCCGCCCAGCCGAAAATGTGCCGGCACCGAAGATCACCGCGAAAGTGATGATCGAGCATGGCTGGCATGATCCAATGGCCACTCCGGAAGACGTGATGGCCATTACGAAGGAACTGGACGGGTCAGCTGCGGACTGGCAATTGCACGTGCACGGTAATTCCATGCACTCCTTCACGACGCTTGGCGCTGATAACAGGGAAATGGGTACGGTCTACAACGCAGATTCAGACCGTCGCAGCTTTGAAAACCTCGAAAACTTCCTGACTGAACTTTTCTAGTCAGCTCGAAGGGCATACCCGGCGGAGCGGACGGTCCGGATCGGATCGTCCCCGCCTTCCTGACGCAATGCCTTGCGCAGACGCCCAACATGCACGTCTACGGTTCGCGCCTCGACATAAACGTCCGAGCCCCAGACTGTGTCGAGCAATTGCTCGCGTGAAAATACACGTCCCGGATGCTGCATGAAATAGTCCAGCAAGCGAAACTCGGTCGGCCCGAGATGGATATCCTGCCCATTCCGGGCGACCTTATGCGCGACCCGGTCAATCTCGATATCCCCTACTGTAATTCGATCATCCTTCAGGCCGGGGCGGATACGACGCAACACGGCGCGAACACGCGCCATCAATTCGGTCGTTGAAAAAGGCTTGGTGACGTAATCATCGGCGCCGGTATCGAGCCCCCGAATGCGGTCACTTTCTTCGCCCCGTGCGGTCAACATGATGATCGGCAAGTTCGGATTGGCCCCGCCACTGCGGATCCGACGGCAGACTTCGATGCCGCTGACCTTGGGAAGCATCCAGTCAAGCAACAGCAGATCCGGCGCGCGTTCCTCGATCATCAGCATCGCTTCTTCACCATCGCTGGCAATTGCGACCTCATAGTCCTCTTTCTTGAGGTTGTAGAAAAGCAACTCCGAAACGGCGCTCTCATCTTCAGCGATAAGCACATAGGGCTTCATGACAGATCCTCTTGTCCTACGTCTTTTCAGACGCCCGTATTGGGGGCTTTCGGGCGCTCATGGGGCATGAGATATTCGCCAGTGATTTGAAAGTAAATGAATTCTGCGATGTTCGTGCAGTGGTCGCCGATGCGTTCAAGGTTTTTGGCCATGAACAACATATGCGCTCCAGCACCGATGGTGCGCGGATCCTCGATCATGTAAGTGATCATTTCCCGGAACAATGAATTATAGTGCTGGTCGATGTCGTCATCGCTTTCCCAGACCATTTTGGCGGTCTCGGCATTGCTGGTCGCATAAGCATCCAACACGGAATGCAATTGCAGTGACACCGGGCGTGCCATGCGCGCTACGCCGTGGCGCATCATGGACGGGACAGCATCATCCAGCATCAGGGTGCGTTTGCCGATATTCTTCGAAAGATCACCAATCCGCTCCAGCTCACCCGCCGTCTTCAGCGCCGCAAAGACCGACCGCAGATCGTGAGCCATGGGCTGGCGGCGCGCGATCAAACTCACAATCTGGCGCTCCACTTCTTCTTCCAGCCGGTCGACACTGGGATCGCGGGAGATCACATCCTTTGCGAGTTCCTTGTCATTGCGGTCTACCGCCTGGCAGGAATCCAGGATCATCGTTTCCACAATGCCGCCCATACGCATGAGATCGGCAGCGATCTTGTCGAGCTCGTCTGTAAATGCTGAGACGATGTGATCTGCCATGCAGTCTCCCTATCCGAACCGGCCGGTGATGTAGTCTTCAGTGCGCCGCTCACGCGGGCTGGTGAATATTTGGTCGGTGTCGCCCATCTCAACGAGGTGGCCAAGATGGAAGAAGGCCGTGCGTTGCGACACTCGCGCTGCCTGTTGCATGGAATGGGTCACGATTACAATGCAATAGCGCTTTCTGAGCTCGTCAATCAGTTCTTCGATCCGTGCCGTTGCAATCGGATCCAGCGAAGAACACGGCTCATCCATCAAAATAACCTCAGGTCGCACGGCGATTGCGCGGGCAATGCACAAGCGCTGCTGCTGCCCACCTGACAGGCTGGTGCCGGGCTGGGTGAGCCGGTCTTTAACTTCCTGCCACAGACCGGCGCGGCGCAGGCTTTTCTCGACGATGGCATCGAGTTCCTGGCGATCGTCTACGAGTCCATGAATGCGCGGCCCATAAGCGATGTTATCGTAAATGGATTTCGGAAACGGGTTGGGCTTCTGGAACACCATGCCGACACGCGACCGCAATAGCACCGGGTCGACATCTGGCGAATTGATGTTCTCACCATCCATGAAGATGTCGCCGGTCACCTTCGCTCCATCAATCGTATCGTTCATACGGTTCAGGCAGCGCAGAAAGGTGGATTTTCCACACCCGGATGGGCCAATCAGCGCCGTAACCGAACGGTCGAAAACTGGCAGCGACACATCGAACACGGCCTGTTTGCCGCTGTAAAAGACGTTGACGTCCTGACAATTGATGCGGGGATAAACCAGCGCCTGCGCCTGGTCAGCGCCTTCTCCGGTCAAAGCCGGATCGTGATCTGTCTGGGCCGTGGTATCCATTACCATCTCCGCTCGAATTTGCGTCGCAACATAACGACGATGACATTCATTGTAACAAGAAGCGCCAGAAGGATCACGATAACTGCAGCCGTCATCGGCTCCCAGGCGCGCTCCGCATTCGACGCCCAGCTATAGATCAGCACCGGTAGCGCAGTTGCCTCGTCGGTCGTCGAGGACGGCACTTCCGCAACAAATGCCACCATTCCAATCAGAAGCAATGGTGCTGTCTCCCCCAATGCGCGCGCCATTCCGAGGATTGCGCCGGTCAACATGCCCGGAAAGGCGAGCGGCAGAACATGGTGAAACACGGCCTGCATTCGCGACGCGCCAACAGCGAGCGCGCCACTTCGGATCGACGGGGGCACAGCCCTGAGGGCTGCGCGGGCAGCGATGATCACAACCGGCAGGATCAGCAAAGCCAGAACGAGACCGCCCACCAGAGGCGCCGATCGCGGCAAACCGAACGTGCCGAGCAACAAGGTTGCCCCCAACAGGCCAAAGACGATGGACGGCACCGCTGCCAGATTGTTGATGTTCACCTCAATCAGTTGAGTCAGCCGGTTCTTCGGCGCGAACTCCTCAAGGAATATGGCGGCAAAAATACCCATTGGGATGGCAACCATGCCAGTAACCAGCATCGTCAACAGAGATCCAACAATTGCCGCTAGAGATCCCGCAAGTTCCGGATATGTGCTGTCTGTGCTGGTCAACAGGCTCGTATGGGGCACGCGCCGAATGATACCTTCCGATTTCAAGGCCAATGCCCATGCGATCTGCAAATCAGAAATCGTCCGGTTGCTCTCGGGAACGGCCACGATCAGACCCTTCAACGGCTTGCCTTGAAAGTCTGCGAGATCGCCAGCCAGTATCTCGAACCCGGCGGTCTGGTCTTGCAAATCTGTCAGACGCGCCACTGCGCTGTCGGCGATCACCAATACCGATGGCGCGCCTTGCTGCGATCCGAGCGCTGTGAGCGAGGAAAGAACGGACTCCAAGGCCGGATGCCTCAGGACCATTTCATCCGTACCCTGCCCCAGGCTGATTTGTGCGCCCTCACCGAGCCGGAACGGTATGCTGCGCGGCGACGACCGCTTCAGGAACAGGTCGACGTCATCCGAAACGGGAACCTGGATCGAGACCGTCTGGTCAATCAATGTAGGATTTTTCGCCACCCGACGCGCGAGCGGCAAAACCGCCAGCCGGTCAATCAAGGCGCTGAAGTCCTTCCGTACTGCGGGAGTGTCTTCCAGGTTAGCGAATTCCGCAAAAAGGTCATCCCGCACCAGCGTGTAGAAGCCTTCGATATTTCGGGTGATTTCTTCTGGCGAGGCATTGCCATCGGGTACAATGCGGTCAGCCTCGAGCACGATATCAGTCTTCACCACATGATAGGTGACCGCGCTGCTCGCCTTCCAGGCAATCGCGCAGATCAAGAAAACCAAAGAGAAAAGTGCAAAGCCAAGGGCCACGAGCCCATACACCCGGAATCGCGTGTCCGCAGCGCGGCGGCGGCGCAGGTGCTTCAAGGCCTTTTCTGACCGAAGCGGTGTTTCCACGGGACTACTCATACTTCTCTCTGTATCGCTGGACGACCCGGAGGGCGATCAGGTTAAAGCCGAGTGTAACGACGAAGAGGACAAGTCCCAACGCAAAGGCTGACAGCGTCTTCGGACTGTCGAACTGCGTCTCCCCCGTCAGAAGTGCCACGATCTGGACCGTAATTGTCGTCAAATCCGTAGACGGATCGAAAGAAATGCGTGCCCGCTGACCTGCCGCCATAACAACAATCATGGTTTCGCCTATGGCTCGGGAAACGGCCAGCAGCATGGACGCGACAATACCCGGCAAGGCGGCCGGCAAGATGATCTGCTTGATCGTCTCCGACTTGGTTGCCCCCATAGCGAACGCAGCATCACGCAAAGTTTGCGGCACGGCATTGATCACGTCATCCGACAAGGATGACACAAATGGAATGACCATGACGCCCATGACCAATCCCGCCGCCAGCGCGCTTGTCGGTTGTGCTGCCAGCAAAGGTTCGGACGTGATGCCAATATTGATCAACAAGCTGTTGATCCCGAGTGCGGCCGCCCTCACGCCGGGCGCAATTACCAGCAGCGCAAAGAAACCATACACAACCGTCGGAATGCCGGCGAGCATCTCCAACAACGGCTTCGTGTACCGCCGAACGCGCTGGGAGGCATATTCCGACAGGAATATGGCGGCGAACAACCCGATCGGGGCCGCCACCAGCATCGCGATCAATGCGATCATGAACGTGCCGAAGAAAAGTGGTAGTGCGCCGAATTCTGCGCTCGTCTGCGCGTTCCACCGCGTGCCAAACAGAAAGTCGGTTATCGGCACCTGAGCAAAAAAGCGTATGCTTTCATAGAGAAGGGACGCAACGATGCCGACTGTGGTGGCGATCGCGATGGCCGCGCACAGGAACAGGAATGCTTCTGCCCCACGCTCCACTTTGAGCCGGGCCCGAAAAGCTGGAGCGACCTGGCGACGCGCATAGGCGATACCTCCAATCGCCGCCAGAACCATCGCCCCCAGCGTAGCACCATTCAGACTGCCAGATAATTCAAGGTAGCGGTTCGTAACCGTCGCGAATATACGGTCTGCGCCAGTATAGCCGCCGGTCCGCGCCGCCGCTGAGACAGCTTCCAAATAGGATTGAAGCTCAGCCCTGGAAAATTGGCGGAAGCCCTCCGGCAACTCGCTGTCCAGCCACCCGAAGATGGCCGCGCGTGAAAACAGGATATAGGCCGACGCGATGAATAGCGTGGGCAGCAGGCCCCACATTGCCACATAGTAGCCGTGATAGTTTCCACGTGAATGAAATTTGTGACGGCCCGACACCAAGTAACGCTCAGCGCGTATTCGCCCCACAGAAAATCCGGTCGTGACCACGAAGATTATCAGCGCGGTCAGCAACCATCCCATAGGTAGTTGGCCGAGCTGTTGCACCATTCAGGCGGTTCCCTTCCATCCGCGCCCAGATAGCCGGGCAAAGCTACACTTATATGACATATCTCTGTGGAAATTCATGTAACAGGTCCTCTCTTGAACAGACAGCACGGATCGGCCACATCATTCGCCATGACGCACGACACTGACAACGCCGCCATTTGGCATGGCACAACCATTCTCGCCGTCCGCAAGGGCCGAAAACTCGTCATGCTCAGCGATGGGCAGGTTTCGATGGGTCAGACCATCATGAAAGGCAACGCCCGCAAGGTCCGCCGAATCGCTGGCGGAGACATTCTCGCAGGATTTGCCGGCGCAACTGCGGACGCTTTCACCCTGTTTGAGCGACTTGAAGCCAAATTGGAGCGCCACCCTGGCCAGCTCCAACGCGCTGCCGTTGAACTTGCCAAGGATTGGCGGACCGAGAAATATCTTCAAAAACTCGAAGCCTTGCTGATCGTGGCCGACAAGGAATCGACACTCGTCATCACAGGCGCCGGTGATGTGTTGGAGCCTGAACACAATGTCGTTGCTGTCGGGTCTGGCGGCAATTACGCCCTGGCCGCGGCCCGCGGCCTTTACGACTATGAGGACGACTCCGAAGAGATCGGCCGCAAAGCAATGCAGATTGCTGCCGACATCTGCGTCTACACCAATAGCCATTTCACGCTGGAAACGCTGGACCTCTAGGTTCCCGCATTTCGCGCCTTGTTTCACGCTGGCCGAGCGCCAGACCCAGTTCGGAAGTCCTGATGAAAGACCTTACTCCCCGCGAAATTGTCGCAGAACTTGACCGCCACATCGTTGGGCAGACTGGCGCGAAGCGCGCAGTTGCCATAGCACTCCGCAATCGCTGGCGCCGGAAACAGGCACCCGACTCGATCCGATCTGAGATCACGCCGAAGAATATCCTGATGATCGGACCCACGGGCGTTGGCAAAACTGAAGTGTCTCGTCGTCTTGCCCGACTTGCCAATGCGCCTTTCCTGAAAGTTGAAGCCACAAAGTTCACGGAAGTCGGCTATGTCGGGCGTGATGTGGAACAGATCATCCGCGATCTGGTGGAGTCATCGGTTTCGATGATCCGCGAACAAAAACGGGAGGGCGTAACGGCGCAGGCGCGAGATGCAGCCGAAGAACGTCTACTCGATGCGCTGGTCGGCGAAGAGGCCCAGTCCTCCACACGCGAAGTCTTTCGCACCAAACTCCGCGCGGGAGAACTCGACGACAAGCCGGTCGATCTCGACATCGCTGAAACCAACAGCCCGATGCAAATGATGGATATTCCTGGCCAAGGTGGCTCCATGGGCATGATCAATCTCTCCGACATGCTGGGTAAAGCCATGGGCGGGCGCACGAAGCGTGTGCGAACGACGGTCAAGGAAGCCTACCAACCGTTGATCGAGGAAGAAGCTGATCGGCTGCTGGACGAAGACGCGATTGTTCGGGAAGCCGTTCATGCGGTCGAAGAAGATGGGATCGTCTTCCTGGATGAGATCGACAAAGTTGTCGCCAAACAAGGCCGTGGCGGCGCTGATGTCAGCCGCGAAGGCGTTCAACGCGACCTCTTGCCCCTAATCGAAGGCACGACCGTCAGCACCAAGCGTGGCGCCATCAAGACCGACCATATACTCTTTATTGCTTCCGGCGCGTTTCACGTTTCGAAACCGTCTGACCTCCTGCCCGAACTGCAGGGGCGCCTCCCCATCCGCGTCGAACTCGACGCTCTGACACGGGATGATTTACGTCGTATTCTGGTAGAGCCCGAAGCCAGCCTGATCCGCCAGTATCAAGCCCTGATGGAAGCTGAAGGCGTCACATTGGAATTCGAAGACGCTGCCATCGACCGCCTTGCCGATCTTGCCGAGGCCGTGAACAGCAGCGTGGAAAATATCGGCGCCCGTCGCCTGCAAACAGTCCTGGAGCGCCTGCTGGACGAAATCAGCTTCGAGGCGCCCGACAAGTCAGGCGAGACCATCACGATCACGCCCGACTATGTGAATGAGCGTGTCGAGAGCCTGGCTGGAGATGCCGACCTCTCGAAATTCATTCTCTAGACGTTTACGCGGGACAGCAGCTCAACGGTCTGGCCGTACCCCTCCACGTCTGGAATGATCAGACACGGCTCGCCTTCGGGTGTCTCTGACTGCTGCGGTTTGACGGTTATAACGGTTTCGCGGCCAAATCGCTCGACCGCATCGGCCACAGAACTGGCCGTTGCGAACTTTTTCAAATTCATCCGGGTGGGGAAGATAATAATAGCCTCACCGGTCTCCTCTGCATCCAGTGCGGCTTGCGCCCCAATCCACACAGAGTCCGTTGTCTCGCGGCCATCATGGGCGGCAATCTGATCTGGCGGTGCAGGCGCAACATAGAAATGCGTATCAAAGCGCTTGGGCATCATGTCGGGTGTGATCCAGTGCCCAAAGTAAACGAGACTATCGAGCGCGAGCACGAGATCATTGTCGCGTATCAGCTCCAGAAAGCTCTGCTCGCCCCGGTCTACAGCTGACCGGAATGGATCCAGTTTTTCCGCCATGTCAGGGCCAACCAGCGGCTGATTGGTACCGCGCTGCGCGCGCGGGCGCGCCAGCAACAGGCCCGACTCCTCATAAGCTTCGCGCACCGCCGCGATACGGGCGTCCTGCTGCACCGGCCCGAAATCGCCATCGGTGTAGGGATCCCAATCCGCGCTTGCATCTTCCGCATTTGCCTTGCCACCTGGGAAGACGAGCGCGCCCGCAGCAAAGTCGATCTGATAGTGGCGTTTCACCATCAGCACTTCGGGAATGTTTGCTCCATCTCGAACGATGAGCACTGTGGCCGAGAGTCTTGGTGCGTTGGGCTGCGTTGTCATTTTCTTATGGTCCCGTATTTTTCTGTCAAATTTCCTCAAAATCCCAACGGATTTCTGCGCGTGATCTTCAATCCTCTCCCTTAGGTAAGGCAATAGGCACGGTCAGAAAGACGGGAAGAGTGATGCGGGAATTGCTTCAAACGAAAGTTGTCGCCCACAGTGGACAGAAGGTCCATCTCCGCTTCCAGCCTGTCATGCATGTGCTCGACGGTACCTCGTTTGGTACGGTCTGCGAGATGTCCAAGCGGTATGAAGAGAAGGCCGCCTTCGGCCCGGCCGCTTCCCAGTCAGCAACAGGCCCAGCCAAATGGCTTGCTGATCGTCTTCTCGAAGTCGCCAGCGCGGCGCATACATTTGACAATCGGATGCGCCCAATCATTGTGCCGGCCCCGGCAGCAGCGCTTGGGGATGACAACACAGCTGTAGGCTGTGATGCCGCGATCCGCCGAACGACCCTCTGCCAACAAGAAATCAGTCTCGAATTCCAGGATTCTGTCTTCGCCGATGGGCGCACGGAGGCGATCCACAGCGTGGCAAGTCTCCGCAAGCGCGGCTTTCGCGTATCAATCGATATGCGTAAATCGTGGCAGACCCAATTGCGCGATGGCCTCGGTCTGATGATCGATAGTATCCGAGTGGATGCCCGAGAACTGCAAATCAATGAAGAGCTGATGGATCTGTGCGAATTTGCCAGCGCCGCCGGTATTCTCGTCATCGCCGACAAGGCGAATTGGCGTGATGGAGCGTTTTTCGACAGTCTGGGTGTCCAGGCGGGCGTCCGAATGCGCACCGACTGCTAGGCGACATCTACCGTACCGCTGGCTTCGTCCATCGCCGCCATTTCCGAATAATAGTCCAGTTTCTCAAGCAGATAGTCGAGGTCTTCCTTCGGGATGGCCTGGAACTGGGTCAATACACGTTCGATCATGCGCGCGCGGAATCGGGCCCGATCATTTGGCCCACCGTCATGCGTTGTCTCATGGAAAACATTCACAGCGGCCCGGAACGCGGGCAGCATTTTCCGGGGCATACCGGCTCTATCGAATACAGCCTGTAGCCCCAACGGCCCCGCATCATGGATCATCAACCAAACGCGCTGGTGGCCCACACCAGACAATTCCGCCAGCGAATGCTCAACGAACGGCATCTGGCCACAGCAGAGCGCCCGCATAATCAGTGAATGCGTCAACCGTCCATTCAGGTGCAGTTGCGAGACGAAACGCGGTAAATCATAAGTTCGCCCCGCCTGCTCTACCAGATCAATCGTTGCCCGCTCACGCGATGCCGAGGCGAGGTCGATCGCCATTTGTGCCGGAAGCTCGTGGCGATTGACCAGCAGGTCAAACAACTGGCCAGAAACCAGCGAAACCATCTTTTCGGCGATATGGGTGGGGATGTATTCGCGACTGATAAAGCCCTTTTGCACATCCTCATCAGACCCAAACCGGCGGATCGAGTTGTCATAAGCGGCGTCCGTAAACTCCGCCCCTTCATTTGCGGACAACATCCGCACGGCCTCAACCGTTCCATGCTCGGAAATCACGTCTGTCAGTGTCGTCGACAGGGTTTCACGATTGGCAATTGCGGCCTGCTTCGCCGCGGTGACGGACAGGACAAGTTCAATCAGATCCTCTTCGGTAAACACCGGCGAGTCCTGCAGTACGGGAATGGCTACAGCCTCGATATCCTGCGCCAGCTTCAAGGCGATCTCTCGTGGCAAAATCGGCGAGTTTCGTAACGTGACAGACAAGGTGCGCCGCACCAGATCCGCCGCATCATCCGCGAGTATTCCCATGATTTCCTGTGCATATTCGCGCTCGGAATCACTCAGCACATCCAGAGCGATCCGGCGACACAACCGATGGGCAACCGATGCCCGATCTTCGGGTGTTTCACCCTTGATCAGTCTGTGGATGTCCTGTTCGTTCAGTTGTGGGCGAATACTCTGGACGCTCATCTTCTGATGCCTCTTATTTTCGATTCGATACAAACTCGCGGTATGCGGTTAACATCCGGTTTACCTATTGGGGTTCGCCACATGAAAAAAGCCAGCCCCTGCGGACTGGCTTTCATCAGATTTCGTCTACTGGCGTGAAGACTACTCGTCTTCTTCCTTGAACAGGTCTTCGCGGGACACCGTTTCCTCGGTGATTTCAGCGACTTCCAGAATATGGTCGACGACCTTGTCTTCGTAGATCGGTGCGCGCAGCTGGGCCATCGCGCCAGGATTGTTGCGGAAGAATTCCACCACCTGCGTTTCCTGACCTGGATACTGGCGTGCTTCGCGGACCAGAGCCTGGTTCACTTCCTGCTCGGAAATGCGAACGTCGGCCACGCGGCCGATCTCGGCGAGGACCAGACCGAGGCGCACGCGACGCTCTGCGATCTTGCGATACTCTTCCTTGAGTTCGTCTTCCGACTTGTCCTTGTCTTCGTCAGCGGTGCGGCCCGCATCCATCTCCGACTGCAGTTGCTGCCAGATCTGATTGAACTCCTGCTCCACCATGTTTGGCGGCAGGTCGAAGCTGTGAGCCTCATCCAGCTGGTCAAGCAGGTTACGCTTCGCTTTGGCGCGGGACGCACCGTCATGCTCAGCTTTCAACTGGTCTTTCACAAGGCCGGTCAGCTGCTCAAGGCTTTCCAGACCGAGGCCCTTGGCGAATTCGTCGTCGAGTTCAGCCGTTTTTGGCGCGCGAACTTCGTGCACTTTCACTTCGAAGACAGCTTCCTTGCCGGCAAGGTCAGCGGCGCCGTACTCTTCCGGGAACGTTACGATCACGTCTTTTTCGTCACCCGCCTTCACGCCGACCAGTTGGTCTTCGAAGCCCGGGATGAACTGGCCGGAACCAATGACCAGTGTCTGCTGCTCGGCGCTACCACCTTCAAAGGCTTCGCCATCGATCTTGCCCACGAAATCCATGACGACTGCGTCGCCTTCCTTGGCTTTCGCCGTCTTGGCGCGCGGTTCATACTGTGTGTTCTGTTCGGCGATACGGCCAAGCGCTTCGTCGATCTGTTCCTGAGCGACGTCCGCGACGGGGCGCGTGATGGTCAGCTTGGTCACATCGGCCGGCTCGAATTCCGGCATCACATCGACATTCATGTTGTAGGACAGGTCGGCTTGGCCCTTGACCACAGCTTCCATGTCGCCGTCGATCTGGACGTCTGGCTGGCCAGCCGGGCGCAGCTCATTGTCTTCAAGCGCCTTCTGGTTGGTCTCGGTGACCAGCTTGTTGATCAGCTCGCCCATCAGGTCCTGGCCGTACAGCTTGCGGACATGGGATGCGGGCACTTTGCCCGGACGGAAGCCCTTGAGCTTCATTTGCGGCCGGATTTCTTCAATCCGCTCGTCGAGTTTGGCCTGCAGTTCCGAGGCCGGCACTTTAACGGCGAACGTGCGGCTAAGACCTTCTGCCTTGGTCTGGGTAACTTCCATCGGTTCAATCATCCGTATCTTGGGTCACGGGCGCAAGAAATGCGCGCGGGCGCCCTGTGAATCCTGTCTGAAGGGGCGGCTTATGTCATAGCCGAAAGCCCCTGTCCACGTTGGACTATAAGCGTATTACAGCACTTTCGGTCGCCTCCTGACCAGAAAGCCCAATTCGAACAGATTCAGAGCCACAGAGAGGCCCCGGAACCGCCCGCGAGCAATGGAAAAAGGCCCGTGCGCACAGGACGAACGGGCCTTGGACCAAAGAGCACTTTATCTATCAATGAGGGCGCCGAACTTGCATTCGGGGGACTGACGGCAGTCCGGCGCCCCCTTCCACACCTACTGAACGGAGATGTTCACCGAGTTGCCGATGGATGCAGCGGTGGCTGCGGCCTCGGCATCATGGGACACCTGGGCAGCAAGTGCAGAAATCTGATGGCCAGAATTCGCCTGTCTGACGCGAGTCAGGGCGTTGCCCACCACATCAGAGTTCAGGCTGGTGAGCGATGCGGAATTGCCGATCGCAGCTGCGGTGGCTGTTCCGTCAGCAAAGCCAACCAAACGACCGTTCAATTCGGCGACCATCGTACCGGAATTGTACTGCTGCGCAGTCATGCTGCCGCTTCCCGGGATCTCAACGGATAGCGAGTTGCCGATCGACGCCGCTGTTGCGGTGACTTCAGTTATCTCACTGATCGTCGCATTCATCTGAGTGGTCATGTATCCGCTGTTCGATTGCGTTGAGCGGCTTGCGAGTGTGCTGGCTTCTGAAGTGACCGATGCAGTATTGCCGATGGCAGCTGCCGTCGCTGTTGCGATACCGGAATTCTCGATGTTCACATTGGCATTGGCATAGGCTGCACCTGAATTGCCTTGGTTGACCGATGAGACGGCGTCGGCAACCGAGTCGATCGAATAGGAATTGCCGATTGTCGCAGCCGTGCCGGTGACTTCACCCATCGCACCGCTGAGAAGGTTGAGAGTTGCACTCTGATTGCCGCTGTTGACCTGACGCGTTGCGTAGTCAACTGCGTTGGCGGCGGCATCGGACACGTCACCAAGAGCTGAATCACCCAGCACGTCCAAATCGGCATCAACCAAACTGTCGCCACCAATGTCGACAGAGGCATCGACGACGTCTCCAATGCCGAGATCGACATCGACTGGACCTCTGCCATTATTGTTGCCGCGGTCGGCGACCGCCTGTCCGCACAGAATGAGGGC
>NZ_DFME01000046.1:56882-57941 GCF_002375605.1 Hyphomonas sp. UBA3601
GGCTCCTGAGCGCGCTCGCCCATGCCAATGTCGATGGTTGTGTCCCCAATGAATTCGAACACACCCGCGCGAATTTCGCGCCCGCGAATTATTTTCCGTTGGCTGACCAGATTTACCACGCTCAAATCAGTGGCATTGACCAGACGGAGGTCCAGGGCGACAGTCATTGCATAGTGGCGTTCACCACCTACAACAGGCCCTATACGTGCTTCGCGAACATCGCTGTGCACGTTGAAATTCAGTTCCGTGATACCGCCGAGCAGGATGTAGTCGCTGCCGGCAATCGAACCTGTGAATACTTTGCGGTAGTCTTCGGTTGGTTCGCCAGCTTCACTGATTAACCGATTGTTTGCGAATTCCAGCTCCTGCTCGGCGACCGCCGTATCCAGACGTTCAGCCAGTGGAAAACCAGCCTGGCTCACTGCCGACATTACCATCAGAGAGGCGCCCTGCGTGGCCACTGCGCCTTCGAAAGTTGAAAATCTTCCGGTCATGTCGCGAATGTCGCCCACGGCAATCCGTGGTTTCTCCGCTGGTGTGCTCCACTTCATGCAGCTCAGCTGGCCCGAATACGCAGTGGAGCTATCTTCCACGATTGCGCCCGTCGACAAGTAGTCGGGATTGGAGACGATTCCTTCCATCGACGTGCAAGCCGTCGAAAAGACCAGACCTGCGCCGATCAGAAACGTGCGAAATGCTTTTCGATAGGTCATGATCAGTCACTCCCACTCGTTGGAAGGTGAGCGACGATTGCGGTCTGGTTCCCCGTGCTGATTTGGGAGGCATCCACCATCACGGTGTTGTTGTTGCCTTCAATATCCACACTGATCATGTTGCCGATTGCGGTAGCACTGCCGCCAGTTGTTGTACCTGACCATGACGGCATCATCGCACGCGTGCTCCCGAAGGAACCGTTGGTAGCTGAGGATCTGGATCCTCCGCCGGCGACGATGACGCGATTGGCCTGGGCATCGCGGCTGAAGCCTAGCGGCGTATCTGACCATCCGCCGGCTTCCATGCTTATCTGAGCCGAAGCCGGGATAGCAGACACAAGCGATG
>NZ_DFME01000041.1:0-23876 GCF_002375605.1 Hyphomonas sp. UBA3601
ACCTGGTTTGGTGGAGCCAGCTTTTCACATGAACTGGTCTGCAGCGTTGTGGAACAGGCACAAGACATGGTGAAGGACATGCTCAACGAGCTCGTGCACGCCCCTGCTCCGCAGGCCTCATCGGAAACAGCAAAAGTGGCCGAGACGGTCTAGACAGCCTCGGATTCCGGCACCGCACAATATTGATCAATGAAATCTTGATGACTCGGCATCTGTGAGACCGCCTTTGAGATATTGGCCTCAAGGCCACCCAAGGCCGTCATCAATTGGTCATCTGTCATCAGATGGCCCATATGGTGATATCCCTTGGGCTTCAGCCGCTGACCGAGCATAACCTGCAGCCAGGAATCCACGCGGAACAAATCATCCGTCGCCTGATAGGCTAGGCCGTTCTCACGGAACAGGGAAATGCGCTGTGCCAAAGAATCTGGAACCGGCATATCGCGGCGCGCGCGCCAGAAGTCCGAGTCGTCGCGCTCAGTCAGCTTGTAGTGCAACACGATGAAATCGCGGATTTTCTCAAGCTCGCGTTCGGCCTGTTCATTATAGTGGTTCGCAATCGCCTCACTTATCCCGGCAAACGGGAACTGCTGGACCAGACGGGTCGCCCCGACCTGGATGAGATGAATGCTGGTGGATTCCAGTGGCTCAACGAAACCGCTCGACAGGCCAAGCGCCACGCAGTTCTTGTTCCACACCTTCTTGCGACGACCGGTCTTGTAACGGATCAGGCGAGGTTCGGTCAGTGGCTCCCCATCGACATGGCCAAGCAGATATTCCTTTGCCTCGTCCGGCTGCATATTCTCGCTGCAGAAGACAAGGCCGTTGCCGACCCGGTGCTGTAGCGGGATACGCCAGCGCCAGCCTGCATGATGAGCGATGGCGCGAGTATAGGGCTGAGCGGGGCCGATCGAGCGCGTCTGCACTGCCAGCGCACTGTCGGTCGGCAGCCAATGAGTCCAGTCTTCATAACCCGTCTTGAGGGTCTGCTCGATCAGCATACCCCGGAACCCGGTACAGTCGATGAAAAGGTCGCCCTCGATACGTTCGCCGGATTGCAGTTTGAGCGCCGTGATGAAACCGCTCTCGCCATCCTGCTCGACTTCTTCGATCAGGCCCTCAACACGCTTGACGCCCTTGGCCTCGCTGAAGGTCCGCAGGAATTTCGCGTAGAGACTGGCGTCGAGATGATAGGCATAGTTTATGTTGGCCTTGTCGGACGTGAAGAACCGTCCCGCCTCTGCAGCCTGTAATTCGAAACAGTAAGCGTCGAGTTCAGCGCCAATGCCACGCTCCTGCGCGTACATCCAGATATTGTAGAATTCGCCCATCCAGTTCGACTTGCCGACCTGGCCGAAGGAGTGAATGTAGCGATCACCAAGCCCGCCCCACTCCTCGAACGCAATGCCGAGTTTGAACGTGGCCTTGGTGGCGCGCATGAAGTCGCGCTCGTCGATTCCCATCAGATGGTGGAACGTACGGTGCGTCGGGATGGTTGCTTCGCCGACTCCGACTGTGCCGATGGCATCGGATTCCACCAGCGTTATGTCCAGCAAGGGGCCAAGCAGGCGTGAGAGCGAGGCCGCAGCGATCCAGCCAGCTGTGCCGCCGCCAGCAATGACTACTCTCCTGATATTCTGCGTTTCCAATGTGATCCCCGGTTCTTTTTATAGTCTTCAGCGATTGAGCTTGTTCAGCAAGAGTGCACGGAGCCGCCGTGCCTTCACCTCGTCGAGCGGCCCGAGAATGCCCTGAGCCGCTTCGGGCAAGTGCGCAGCCGGCTGCTCGGAGGGTCCGAAAATATAATAGTCGAACAAGGCCTTCCAGGCCCGCTTCTCCGGCTCCGGACGATCCCGCAAGCTGAGTATGGCGTGCAGCAAGGTGTTCTGGGGCGTATCCATGAAGGCTGGCGACGTGTTCCACCAATAATTAATCATGGCCGTGAAGTCGCCGATGCCCTCAACATTGTGCCACCAGAGTGCTGGATAGAACAGTACATCGCCCGGCTCCAGCTCAGCCACCTCCCCAGCGGCCATGGCCTCGGCAAAGCGCGGGTAGCGCGCAAGGTCTGGATCACGGAAGTCTACCATGCTCACGACCTGTCCGCCGGGCGTGGGCTCCAGAGGGCCGGGATAGAGATTGGCCACCTGCTCAGGCGGGAACAATGTGAAGCGTCGCTTGCCGACCATACAGCAGGCCAGATTGTTCGACATGTCGTAATGGGCTGAAGCAATCGTATGGTTCCCCATCCAGATGCTGACCATTGGCTTGTGCGCATCAAACATCGGATCGTTCAGCACAAGGTCGTTCTCGTCGCGCATGCCCGGAAAGAAATTATCGAGATCGGTCGAACCAATATAGAAAGAGCGCCCGTCAGACGATCTTGCCGTTTCGCGTACCCGATCAAAGAAATCCGGCAACGGAACACGGTCGCGCTCAAAATTGAATCCGTCCACCGCCTCAGTATAAAAATACCGCCCGCCTTCTTCTGGCGCACTGCGATATTCCACGACCGGACGCCCGCCATAAAACGAGGCGATATGGTCCATGGCTGCGTCCAGTGACTGCAAGCCCTTCTGGACCAGAGGCCACTGACGCGCCACTCCTTTCAAGATGACGGGCTGTTGGTCGCGCATCAGCTGGTCATACGGTATGGCGTCCGGCGAAATGCCCGCCAGTTCCTTCGTTTTGCGCTGTATGTCCAGTGAGGACAAGGTTTCCTCCCAGAGGGTCAGCCGCCTGCTGCCCGTTTCGCGTTCTTCATATTGATCAGCCGGTTCACATTGCCCAACGAGGCCAGCACAAGATAGGCTGCGCGCAGAAATCCGCCACGATGGAGCTGTTGTAGCGCCTCCCCTTCCAGGGCGGCCAGCTTTTCTTCGTTCAGTGTAAAGAGGTCAGGCACCTTGTATTCAGTATGGTCATCAAGTTTGACGTCCAGTGATACAGGCTCGATCAAGCCAGCCTGCTCGAAAGCTGCAAACATGGGCGCGGTCATATCTGCGCCGACCGTAATCACGCGCAAGACCTGGCTGATATGCTGCAAGTATGGTGCATTGCCGCCATGCGCGAGAAAAAGCGGCTCGCCCTCCGTCTTGCTGACGCGCGGATTTTCTAGGTCCACATGGATCACCGGTTCTCGGCGGACCTCGCCATCGACTTCCTGGTTCTGGAAACCGATCATGAACGGGCCACGCTGATGGATCGCGGGCACATAACGGGCCTGCCAGCGCGCACCATCAAGGAAGAGGTTTTCGCCCTTGTCGAGACCGAGCAGGATCACGCAGTAAAAAGCCCCCTGTTCGTCCTTTCGGAAGAAGATCGGGTATTCGCGCTGAAGCTCGGAAAACTCTGTCGGATAGACCGCTGCCTGATTGACGCTGTCGCCATAGGTCGCGCCAAAGCGGGTGATCACCTTGAGATCCGGATGATCGATATTGTTCAGAAGTGCCATCTTGGCCATGAGGCGCCTTTCGGTGCTGCTTACGCTCGTTGTGCCGTGCGAGCGCGTTTCCGTCATGATGAAACAATCCTCCCATGCTTACAAGCGGGGGCAAAAAAGGCCGCTGCAAGCAGCGGCCTTTCCTGAATGTTCCAAGTCTCGTTCCAGTCGTCTCCGACTAGAACTTGTAGCGGACGCCAACCTGGTAGCGTGGTGCCAGCTCGTAGACATAGTACACCTGCTCCGGCACGCGGTGGTAGATGCGCTGGTCTTCACCAGTCAGATTGATGCCTTCGAAGGAAACGGCAATCTGCTCATTGATGTCATAGCTGACGTTCAGATCGTACTGACCGTAATCCTCAACATATGTACCAGACCGATCACCGCCTTGGTTCGTGTTGAGAAGGAACGTGTCACGCCAGTTATAAGCAAGACGTGCAGAGAAGCCGTACTTCTCGTAGATCGCAGTCAGGTTAGCCGTGTCGGACAGGCCGACAAGGGCAAACTGATTGTCGTTGATGCTAGCGGCAGGGTTCAGTTCCACATCGCCGTTCACCAGTGTGTAGTTCGCCTGGAAACCGAAGCCAGTCTCGCCGAAGAAGTGTTGCCAAGCAAACTCCATCCCGTCGATATTGCCTTCGCGATTGTTGACTGGTTGGTTGACACCAAACACGGCCAATGGATCGCTGCCATTGGACGCGACATCATACTGGCCAAGAATTTGGTCCACATAGCTCTGCGGCAATGCTCCGCCGACGAGTTGTGATTCAAACTCTGCACGGGCCGCAGCGGTATCTCCGCCATTTGCGTCAATCAGGGCTGTCAGCGTAAAGAGGTTCGCTTCAGACTGGTCAACGCCGAGCGCATTGATGATAGCCAGCGCATCACCGGAACGTGAGCCAGAAGCTCCTGAAGCCGGATCGCGAAGACCGAACAGATTGCGTTCGACAACACCGTTACCGATGAAGTTCTTCACCTTCTTGTCGAAGTAGCCAGCCGACACATAGCTCGTGTCGCCATAGTACCATTCAAGCGAAATATCGAAGTTTGTGGACTTGAGCGGCAAGAGACCAGGGTTCTGGGAATCACCGGTCAGCGATCCACCAAAGGCCGTCGGACGGTTTGGTGCATTCGCGGTCGTTGAAGCAAACAAGCTGCTGTAGCCAGCCCGGCCGATCGTCTTGCTGAACGAAGTCCGCGCAACCAGATTTTCCGTAAGGTCGATCTGGAAGTCGGCGTTCGGCAAGACTTCTTCATAGGCGCCTTTGCCCGACAGGTCCTGCTGGGCGCCAGACTGGACGATGAGGAAATCGTTGTCCGACTGCCACAAGATGCCCGATGGGATCGACTGAACGGTTGTCGACTTCACGTTGGTGTCTTCATAACGGACACCGATATTTGTGCGCGTCGGAAGCCCCATGAAGTCGCGCTCGATATTGAACTGAGCGTAGAAAGACAGAATTTCTTCCTGCACAGTATCATCGGACTCAGAGATGTTTACCCCGTTGCCAGCATACGCCGCTTCGAGGATCGGGTAGAGCTGAGTCGCGTCGACGCGGAACGCCGTGTCAGCCTGACCAACGGCCACATCGTCAAACAGGCAGGAAAGGCAGTAGGTCTGCATCACGCCTGGCGCGAACTGTTCGACATCACCCGGATTGGAAATCCCCCATGAACCGAGATCCTGCTGGGTGGTGCGGGTAGTACGATCCATCTGGCTGTCGCGGAAATTGCTGCCGACAGTCAAACTTGTGCGGTCATCGAAGTCCCACACGAAGCGAAGATCGAATTCGTCGATCTCGTGCTGCATGTTGGAAGAGTTCGAACGCTGCACCTGCGTACCAAGATCACCCGCATCCAGGACACCATTGCCGTTTCCACGAACGGAATCGTCAATCGTGTAGGACTGGATCGGCGTGCCACCTCGGAAATCAACTGAATGCTGGAGGATGACCGGCGCGCCCATGGTCACGAAAGTCGCCGTGTGGCCGAGCGGGTTGTTACCACCTGATTCAGACTTCGAACTATGCGCATCGAAGATCAGCGTTCCACGCTCAGAGAACTCCCAATCGGCATTAAAGCCGAAAGAGTTCAATTCATCCTTCGTGGCACGATTGGTTTGCTCGAAACCGATATCTTTCGAACCGTTATTGTTTTCCTGCATGAACACGGCGGTCGCAACAGGGCCATCATTGTCGAAAATGATCTGGTCCAACGGCGTGGCAAACCAGTTGGTTTGCTCATAGCGCAGTTCGTCCGACTCGTTCATCGCGTAGGTGTAGTCACCTGTCAGAGTGAGGTTATCGATTGGACGGAACTGAAGAACCAATTGGCCGTTCAAACGCTCGCGAGAAATATCCGAGAAGTCGTAGCGACTATCCTGCGGGATAGCATAAAGCTGGCCAGCAGCTGGTGGATTGGTGATTTGGGTAGAACCATCACCACGCGTATAGCTGCCATCAATTGTGCCGTCTGCGGATTCACGGACGATCCAGTCATTGACTTGCTGTGATGGCGCGCCGGAATCGCGCTTTGAATAGGATCCGAAAATGCCGATGCCGAAACGATCCGATGGGTCGGTCCAGCTTGCAAGACCAGACAATTCTGGCGTGAAGTCATCGCCGGCTTCCACGCTCGTGTCATTGATCGCCTTGGCTGAGAATGACGCATTCAGGCCTGGATCGTCGAAAGGTGTCCGTGTTTTGAGGTTGACCGTCGCACCAATACCGCCCGATGGCAGGATAGCCTGGCCGGTCTTGTAGACTTCAAGACCGCTGACACCTTCAGAAGCAAGGTTTGAGAAGTCGAACGCGCGATCTCCGCCAGCGCCGTAATTGCCGCGCGTACCGATGGCACGAATTTTGGCGGTTGGCATGGTCCGGCCATTCAGCGTGACCAGGTTGAACCCTGGGCCAAAGCCACGAACGGTGATTTCGGAGCCTTCGCCGTTGACCCGGTTGATGGACACACCCGTGATGCGCTGAAGCGATTCCGCGAGGTTTGTGTCCGGGAACTTGCCGATGTCTTCGGCCGAAATGGCGTCAACAACACCATTGGAGCTGCGCTTGATGTCCATGGCGCGCTCGAGCGATCCGCGGATGCCCTGTACGACCACAGTTTCCTGCGTCAGTGTCTCTTCATTCGCGTCTTGCGCCTGCGCTGCCAATGGCAGGGCTGACAGCAGCGACACCGCGGACGCACTGCACAGCAGCGTTCCCCATTTTACTTTCCGTGCGGAATCCGCACGGACCTTGTCCGTGGAAACAGTCATTACAATCCTCCCTGAGACAGGCCACTCACGACGGTGGTGCCGGTCTTCAATGCTTGTCTCGGTCAGGCGGACTGCCCCTGCAATCCACCTACCCGACAATCAATGCATCACCAAATGTTTGCGCTATCAAGCCTTTCATGACGAAAATTTTGGATTGGTGTCACTCAGCACGTACCCGATGAAACCGATTTCACCGCTCTTGCAACAATTTTCTCCCCGTAGCTATTGGGACTTTCGCAATCCCGCGCAGGATTGAGCAATCGCGGTAGAAAATTTTTCAAAGACCGATTTTTCCGGATTTATGACAAGGTTGGCAAAAAGGCCACACTCTCGAACCCCAAACCCTGCGGGAATGAGGAATCGTAAACCTGCTGAGCAACTCCCCTCCTCTACGCGCTCCATCTCCAAAATTTATTGTGCGGACTCGATCAAGACGCCTCATTCACTGTGGCTCCACATTCGGTCGAGCCTTCCGGATCAAGTTGCACGCCTCATTCGGCACCGTCTTCGAGCGCCGAGAACTTCAGATGGATCAAGACACGTATGACCCACCCTGCCCCTGTTGACTTGCTCATCCGAAATGCATGGATCGTCACGATGGATGCGACGCGGCGAATTTATCGAAATGGCGCAATCGCGATCGTCGGAAACCGCATTCACAGCGTCGGTCAGGACAGCGAAATATCCGGCTCGGTCAGCGCTCGTGAGACGCTGGACGGCAATGGATTCGTCATCACGCCTGGATTCGTGAATTGCCACGTCCACATCACCGGCGAACCGCTGACCCGGGGAATCGTGCCAGACAATACCGACTGGGCTGAAAACGTCTTCGGATGGCTGATTCCGATGTACATGACCCAAACTCCTGCCGACGAACGCCTGTCGGCTCAGTTTGCGGCCCTTGAAATGCTCCGCACCGGCACCACGACTTTCATCGAGGCCGGCACGATCCTGAACCTCGAAGCTGTTGCGGATGGCCTTGCCGAAATCGGCATCCGCGGACGGATTGGTCAATGGCTACAGGACCGCGCCTTTGCACCCGACGACGATCAGACGGCGCTGACTGATTCCGCGCTGTCGCGCATGGACGACCAGTCCAACGCCTACCCGCAAACAGAGGATGCACTGATTTCGGCTTGGCCGCTCCTGGTGGGCCACAACACGGCAACCGACGAATTATGGCGCGGCGCATCGGATCTTGCCCGCACGAAAGGCTTGGGTGTGAGCGCCCATATGAGCGCCGATCCGGCAGATCCAGAGTATTATCTCGAGACAGCCGGAAAGCGCGCAATCGCCCATCTGGCAGACCTCGACGCGCTCGGCCCGCACCTGTCCCTGACCCACGCGGTGCATCTGGACCAGAACGAAGTCGACCTGCTGGCATCGAGCGGCACGCATGTCACGCACTGCCCGATGACCGCCATGAAAGGCGGGTACGGGGCAAGCTCTGCCGGCCTGTTCCCCGAAATGGCCGCCGCCGGCGTGAATATCCAGCTGGGCACGGATGGCAACAATAATGGCAATACCAGCGATATCATGCGCGCCATGTTTGCCATGGCAGGCCTGTTCAAGGATGCGCGCCGCGACGCAAGCCTGTTCTCGGCCTATAGCGTGCTGGAAGCGGCCACGATCAATGGCGCAAAAGGCGCGCAGATGGCCGACCAGATCGGGTCACTGGAACCTGGCAAGAAGGCCGACTTCGTACTGCATGATCGCAACCGGCCGGAATGGGTGCCGCTTTTCAACCCGGTCAACCAGCTTATCTATTCCGCCGATGGCCGCGGCGTTCACAGTGTCTGGGTAGATGGGCGGCGCGTGGTCGAGAACTACCGCTCCACACTGATCGACGAAGACCGGTTGCTTGCCGAGGTTCAGGCCGCCGGAATGGCGCTGGTCTCACGTGAAGGCCGCAGTGTGCCGTCAGAATGGCCGGTCCTCTGAGGAAGGCCCGAGACGACACAATCTGGAAATTCGGAGAAAGTGGTGGGCGGTAACGGGCTCGAACCGCTGACCCTCTCGGTGTAAACGACGCACTTTTTCTTATTTTACATGGAGTTCTCTGTAAACCGCATCAGGTTTTCCGTATTAAAAACAAGGCTCGTTGGCACCACGTGTAAACCGCAAATGTCATCACTCTGGCATCGGAACTAGGCGCTTGTCGTCATGTCTTCCTCGCTTGCCCAATCGGACTGGTCCACCCGTAAAGTTAGAGTTGGCGGTTTCTGAAATGCCTGGCTCTGGTGGCCCAGTCGTGGTGCTAAAATACAGCAGCGATGAAGTGCTTGGCTCTGGTAGTCCGGCCTTGGTGTTAAAATCCAGCAGCGATTTTGGCCTTGCCAGCATGGCACAGGCCGACGTTGCGGGCAAACTCGGCAGGAGATTGCCCATTGTGAGCCGTATGAGGTCTCCTCTCACTGTAGTCCATTCTCGACGTCTCAAGTAGCTGTATTGCTACGGTCAAGGAAACGAACCCGTTGGCGTTCATCCCGGAGCGATCCATTAAAGGAATTCATGTGCACGCCATCTACCGAGGTACTGGGCCACGAGAAATCCATTTTGATTTGTTTAGATACGTACAAGAGCCCAAGATTTGATCGGTAAGCGCGTCACCATTGTAAGATAGCCAAAGCTCTTGCCGGATCACTTTCGTCAGATCCCGTCAATGGTTGAGCTTTATCAACGTCTCTTTTCTATCGATTGAATTCAAACAATAGAGGTTGCTCCAGCCCCTTCTTTATCCGCATACTGATTCTGTCAAGCAACACCTTTACTGAATGCGCGGATGAGTTGGCTGAGCGCTCCCTCGGCTTCAGCGAAGCACGAGCCCGGTTCGCCCCGCTCATGATATTCGCTAATGACTGCCAGGCAGATAGCTGCTAGCTCTCTGGCTAATCCATTCGCGCCTGCGGATGCTTCGAGGCTTTTGCGAAAATCATTTGTCAATCGATTAGCAGCCGCGCCGACCTTGCGGGATTCGACGTTCGGACGCGCGAGCAACAATTCGCGCCTCCGAAGATGCCAGCCTTTCTGAACGAGAGACAAGGATGGCTTACCAAGTTCGGCGGCAACAAACCCGTCGATCAGATTGGCAAGCAAAGTGCATACGGCCAAGTTTGCTACGTCATTGCGGAAACCATTCTCAAGCATCCTTGTTTGCGCAGTATAAAGGCCCAAAAGAATATCGACGGCGGCAGATGAGAGCCTCCCCACAGGCACGTCAGCTTTGTCATCGCCTACCGCATTTCTCGCCAATGCCGCGACAACAGTCACTCGCCCGGACCCGATTGAAGTTTTCTGCACAAGAACAATAGCCTACATTTCCCCCAAGAGAGCCGGCCTCAAAGCGGCAAGACCAATCGAGTGCGCAATAACTCATACTTCGGACCGCTTGATCAGAAGCAGAGCCAGCCAAGGCGAGGACTCTTATACTGGAGCCTATTTAGGGAGCACATACCGCCACGATGTTCTGAGACGTTTCGGACAGTCCATCGATGCGCGCTTGCCGGTCCGGTATTTCTGCCGACTCAACAAGCTCGTCAATGGACTCTTGTCCTTGTTCTTCAGCGCCTGTTGTTAAGCACTCACAAAAATCCTGACTTTCCTCCTCACTCAAACCGTCTGCAACAGAAACCGTTACGCAGACGCGCTGTAAATCATCTCGGCTCTCTGCTTGCGCGCTCGCATAAGACAGGGCCGCAAAACCAAAGGCAATCAAAGCAAACCGTTTCAACATTTTACTACTCCCCTTTTATTAGACTTGGTTCGAATAGAATTCCTGAGCCAATTGCAGCATATACATTTTGGTATTGTCGTTTCGCATTAACGATACACCGCACTCACTTTTTATCCGGCTCCTGAATGAAATTCATGACGAGTTTTTCAAATCTTGCCGCATGTTCAATTTGCGCCCAGTGCCCGCACTCTCCAAAGACATGCAACTGAGACCTCTTGATCAACTGCGACAGCCGCAGGCCATTTTCCAGCGGCACAACGAGGTCTTCACGCCCATGAATAATCAGAACCTCATGAGGAATTTTCTGGATATCGCGTTCATCACTTGCCAAGTGCTCTAGCCATCTCCCCCGAGGCGCAGGAAACATCGCTGAGAATGACTCCTGAAAACCCGGACGAATGCTTGCTTTGTACCGTAGTTCAGCAAGCTCATCCGTTACCAAACTTCGATCATATGCAAAGATATCCAGCAAACGGCGCATATTTTCAATGGATGGAGAATACCCCCAAACCTGGTCAAGTCCCTCACTCAGCCCCAACGCCAAACCCGCGCTTCCCATCAGAACAATGCGCCGAACTCTATCCGGGTGTCGAATGGCCATCGCAAGAGAAATCGCACCCCCGAAGGAATTGCCTACGAGATCGGTCCGTTCAATATCAAGAGCATCCATCAACCCAACAACCTGATCGAGCCAACTTTCCATATTATAGTACTCTTTACCCGGACGTTCCGAATATCCGAAGCCGAGCATATCAGGAGCAATTACTCTGGCCACCTCACTAAAATTTGGCATTGCCAATCGCCAGTTTGCCCACGCCGAAACCCCCGGCCCTGATCCGTGAATCAGAAAGAGCGGTTTCCCAGAGCCGAGATCATGATAGTTCGTCTTTACACCGTGAACTTCAATGTTACGTGCGATCTCTGGGTTGGTATCTTCAGATACGCTCTGAATGGCCATGCTAGAATCTCCTAAATGCAGCGTCGGGGGTCGGACGAATTTGGATCAGTTTTGCGGACGCGCCGCTCAAGCTCCTGTGCCCATAAACTTATGTCCCCACATGCTGATGCTGTCATATCGGACGACAGACCAATCTGACTCGATGGGTCGAGCGCCCCATCCATACTCGACAGCAAAGCCGGAAGGCGTGACGCCGTAGAACGAATACATGTGATCATTTGTGTGCCGACCGAGCGTCATCACGATCTCATTCTTCTCTGACACGCGATCATATGCGCGCCCGACATCATCGAACGACCCCACTTCCAGCATAAAGTGATGTAACTTCTTGGAAGCGGGCGCTTGGATTAATGCCAGGCTATGATGGCGCCTGTTGCAATGGAGAAAGTTCACCTGAAGCTTCACGTCCGGATTGACCTGCCAGTCGATGATGTCGGATAGCTCCATCCCCAGTCCACGGATGTAGAAATCCAACGAACGTTCAATATCTTCAACACTCAGGACATAGTGCCCAAGTCCCTGATCCTGAGTTAGAAATCCAGATACACCCGTAGGTGAAATAAACGGCTCTTCGTAGAGCTCGCTGGCACCATAATAGACCTCAATCTTGATCCCTGACGGATCAAGGCAGGATACCAAATCAATCACTCCCCGTTGCGCCAACAGCTTGGAATCGGCCTGCTCGACGGAAATGCCCATTTCCTTTAGTCTTTCAGCGATCTCAAGCATCTCGGCTCGATTCGAAACTTCGAACCCCGCATACAAGAGATCATCTGCCGCGCCCGGATGGACTGCAACCCGCCAATTTCGGGAATCCATTCTCAGAAAGAGAGTGTCATTTCTCGTCCCAGCATCCATTAGCCCTAACGTTCCGGTTGCGTAATCCCGCCAAGCATCAATGTCTGATGCAGAAAAACCCAAATATCCCAACTTCTTTACGCTCATTGTCTTCTCCCTGTCTTTCTGATTTTAGTATGTATCCGCACTATTTTGTGCTTCACGCGACCGTCTTTGCCGCCAATTTGAAAATGTCTTTCATGCGAATGAGCGGATCACGAATCGATTCAGCATCTACCAGCATCCTCCGCTCAATGATTTTTGATGCGAAAGAAAAGTCTGCCGACTGGTCTATTGAAACAGCAGATTGAAGCTCCCCACCATTCAATCGACACACCGTCATTCCGGTCCCTCCGGGATCAACCCGAGTGACGACATCGCCAGGACCAGTGACTTCGCCCATCATCTGTATCCGATGCCCCGCTATCTCCGTCCAAGAAATCGGAACTTGCGGTGCTGGCTCACCCTTTCCGAGCATTGCTCCCGCAGCCACAGCCGCCTGGTTTTGAGAATTCAGATAAGTCTCCAGACTGCGGCGCCCTCCGCTCCTGAGAGGCCAACTTGCGACATCGCCCGCTGCGTACACCGTGTCGCTTGAAGCCATACCAACTGAATTTACAATGATGCCCCTCGCGCACGCCAATCCAGCATGCTCTGCTAAAGCGGTGACCGGCTCCGCACCAACGCTGACGATTGCCAGATCACCAGAAAATCTTCTTCCGTCGCCGCATCGTACTTCCCGGAACGAGGGGTCTAGATCTACATGAGTAATTGAGACGCCCGTGTGGACTTCAACCCCTATGGCCTCCAATTCCTCTCGACACCACGAGCCTATTGTCTTGCCCAGAACACGCAACAAGAGCTCATTGGCAGTCTCAAGGATAATCGCCTTTGCACCCATCTTCTGAATTGTAGTGGCAAGCTCACATCCAATGAGGCCTCCCCCGATGATGATGACTTGTGCCCCAGGGGAGATTGCTCCCTGTAGAGCCACGCAATCGTCAAGTGTCCGCAGTGAGTAAAGTCCCGGCGTCTCGCTATGCGCATCTAGACGCAGAGACCGCGCCCGAGACCCAGTGGCAAAAAGGAGCTTGTCAAACTTGAGGTCCGAGCCAGAGCTCACCTCAATACGCATCGAGGGCAAGTCTATTGTTTCAACGCGAACTCCCAGACATTTCTCGACCCTGAATTCTTCGCTCCAATTACAACCCATTAACAAAGGGGGGGCAGATTTGGTCGCTAAAGCAGACTTGGACAAAGAGGGTCGATCATATGGCTCATACGGCTCGTCGCCAAAGAGGAAAATCTTTCCCTCAAACCCCTGGTCTCTGAGCGACCGACACGCTGTCGCCCCCGCCAGACCCGCACCTATGATCGCGAAACTCTGCATCAATCGTTGACCTTACCAGATTCGAAATCCACGTAGACGTCGTTGCCCTCCACCTTCACGGGATAAACAGTTAAGGCCGCGCAAGCGGGTGGAGCCTTCACTTTTCCCGTCCGCACACAGAATTTTCCCCAGTGAAGCGTACACTCAATGACGCCATTTTCGAGAAAGCCATCCGCTAACGACCAGTCGCCATGTGTGCAGCGGTCCTGAGTCGCGAGGATCTCTCCGTCTAAGTTGAATAGCGCGATAGGTTCGTCGAACAACTCCACCCGCAACGCGTCACCTTCAGGAACTTCGTCTAGGCTGCAAACTTTCTTAAAAGCCATCACGATACCTAGAAAAAGATGCTGAGATTATTAGAGAGAATCGTACTTTGATCGATGTGTATGGTTCTCTTAGCGATCATGAAGCCGAGCTTGTTGTCACTGCGGCGCAGTACATCCATTCGCTCTCCTGCAAAAATATCGACCTGCCGTTCCAGACGATTTCGGTAAAGAATAAATGACGACGTCACATGAACTTCCTGATCATCACTTGCATCGTTAATGATGACGTTCGCTATGATGTGGCGCGTTCGCGAAGCCGGGCTTTCAGACCATCCGACATCCGACATTAATTTCCGCTGCCGCCCACGCATCATCACTAGATCATCATCAAAATGCGCGTACTCACCGTCCTTAGAGTATTCGAGCTTTTGATCGCGCCTCGTGCGATTCGTTCTCAACGGCATAAAGTACCTGATGTCCTTGTCCAGAAGGTCAAACCAATCGTTGAACTCGTGCCGATCAAGCAGAAGAGACTCCTTATAATAGAATTGCTCAACTTCATGCTGCAGCAGCAGAGCGGCAGTGCTTATCTGCGACGCTGATGACTCTGGTCCCACTTTTTCTTTCAGCATAATTATCTCCAATTTGCGCGATTTATGCGCCCGTTATTCGCGAGGGTTAATAGAACTATCGGTTGAGCGCACTTCGCTCTGCCTACGAAACGGGTGATCCGCTCACAGACCTCCCTACTTTGGCCCGAGTGTGTCCCAATCAGGTTCAGTCATCATACGGATCCACTGATGATAGAGTCCGCGAGCGGCTTCTTCATTGTACACATACCCAATACTGCCCGGGTAATGCGGATTATCGGCAGCAGAACGACCTTTTCCCATTTGAATGTTGAGCCGGCGCTTCCTAGCCTGATGCCCTCGCAACACAGCCTGGATTTCGACCCAGTTTTCACCATCGTCTTGCTCGAATACGCCTCCGGCAGAAAACGTTCTTAATGTCTGACGGCGGTACTCTTCCTTGATCTCGTCAGGAGCATCAGCATCTACAACTGTAAATGCCCATATCTCTGTCTCGTTCGGGCCTCTCGGCTGCCAGGTTCGAACGGTGTTGATACCGGGAAGGAATGAGCAGGTTGGGAAAACAGTCATGTGCTGGACCATCAATTGACGCGCACGCTCTGCGCTTCCCAAGCGCCTCTCCGCCCTGGCGGCCGCTTCACCTTCCGTCCAATATTTAGCAATCTTGGGCCCCATGATAGCCACTAGCATACCTGGCTCTCCGACATAGAAACCCGTTCCATGCCCGCCCCACTTCGCCCTGAACTGGTATCCCACCGTCGGAATCTTCGCATCCGAAAGCTCCATACCTTCGGGCAGGCCCGCCTCGATACCGGACAGATGGGATACGGTTCCGGCATGATACATGTCACTACAAAACTGCTCAGCGGCAAACTTCCAGTTGCATGGGATAACCCATTTCTGCATGCCGCTGATAACTTCAGTACCCGCCTCGGTTCGATCGAGCATGTGGTCCATGTAGAATGTCGCGTCGCCAAGATACTCGCGCAGATTTGGCGCGTTTTTATCCCAGTTCGCGAAGATCAAGCCCTTGTAGGTCTCAACCCTTGCCTGGCCCGGCCCCCACTCGGCCTTGTTGAAGTCCTCACAGAATGCCTCAGACTCATATGGTACGTTCACCAAGTTTCCGCCGATGTCGTACGCCCAACCATGATAGCTGCATGTAAACGATTTTGCGTTGCCGCCATCGGTTCGACAGATTCTCATCCCCCTATGCGGGCACTGGTTTAGAAAAACCTTCAAGCTTCTATCTTTTTGACGCACAAGAATGACGGGATCCTCGCCCATATAGGCCGTCAAAAAGTCACCGGCTTTGGGAACATGTGTCTCGTGCCCGAGCATAATCCATGATCGTCCGAAAACGCGTTCCTGTTCCAACTCATACAGATCCTGATCTGAATAAATTCTTGGATCAAGCGTGCCATTCTCTTCGTCAAGCAGAGCCGTTATCTCCTCGACATTCCAAACATTTTTCTTCTCGAACGCCTTTGGTTCGTGCCCGATGTTCAGGCGCGTCTTTGTTTTAGCCGTCGTCATATTTGTAACCTTCCTTGATATCATGAGCCGCCCATGCCTCCATTTTTAATATGAGGCCTGCCGGCAGAATTAGCCTTCCTTGTCCGGACTTTCCAAAATCAGACCACGCCCCTTCAAGAATTCTACGGCTGACCAAATATGAAAAGATAGCGCCTCAACCGCCGCATCGGCGTCACGCGCAATGGCCAACTCGAAAATCTTCTCGTGTTCAGAATGAGCCAACACGCCAGGGCTTACTCGACTGGCTGTAGACAACCGCCGGTAGCGTTCCGCTTGCTTGTAGAGAATAACTCGGAACTTCTGCACCCAGCGAGAGGAAGAAGCCGATACGAGCGCATCATGAAATTCCTGATTGCGCTGCTCCCATATCTCGAATCCTGCGATTGGATTAGCTTCGAGCCTTTTCTCCGCAAGGGACAGTTGGTGATATGCTTGGACAACCCGACCTTCCCAGTCATCTTTCCCGGATACGATACTATCCCGCAACGCTGATGCTTCCAGCAGGACCCGCGCCTTGGTCAAATCCTCGAAATCAACAAGCGACATCGGCGCCACTCGAAAACCTTTTTGGGATTGAGTAAGGACGAGCCCATCCGACACGAGGAGAGATAACGACTCCCTCACAGTGCCAACACTCACTCCATAATTTTCACTTAGTGGCTGAAGTCGCAGCTTGTCACCCGGCCCATACTTGCCGTGTACAATATCGAGACTCAACTGCTCGTAAGTCGACTCAATCAGGCTCCGAGGCCCGTCTGATTCGGACTCAGTTTCCGTCCGACGCTGGAACATTTCACCCGTGGACATGATTGATAGCCTCTTCCTCACCTTGGATTATTCTTTTTTATCAAATAAAATTATTTTTTTTCTTATGTCAACAAAATTCAGGATGCATTCCCCAATTTCTCAGCATTCCGTCTGGGCCATAGAGTCCCACGCACGCCCGAAAATTCGTGTTCATTATCCTTTGCCCAAGCGCCTGATAAAATGTTCACTCGGGAGATAATACAGACGCACGTTAGCGTGCGCACTTCCGCGTAGCGCGCCTCAAACAAGCTCTCTCATGAATCCCAAAACCAATTCATTTACTTCCTCAGGCCGTTCTTGTTGAATCCAATGACCGCATCCGGATAGAATGTGCGACCCGACATAATTCGGAACGAACTCGCCTACACGATCAATTGCCTCTAGCCCCCATCCTGTCGTGACATCGCACTCTCCCCCAATAAACATCGCAGGTGGAAGAAGCTGAGTGCCGTCATGTGACTCAAGCTGCTCCCAACTCTTTTGAATACCTCGATAATAGGAAAAAGGCCCTATCATTCCTGACCGCTCGAACTCTTGCGTATAGAAGTCCAAATCATCCGTTCCCAACCAGACCGGAAGATCGGCTGGCGCATGCATTTTGTCCCGCATTCGAGCACCAAACGGTATACTAAGGGCGCTCGCACGTATGATGTCCACTTGCGGTAAGTCCAAAAGGCCAGAAAAACCCGCAGCCTTCATACTCTCGCCTGAAAAGGCCCACAGAACGTCGCGCATCCAACCACCCGAATCTTCTTCGAATTCCCGTATGGCCGGTGCCAGCGAACCAAAATAGTCCTGATAGAATTGTTGGTCTGGTCCAGCCAATTCTTTATGAATATCTTCTGGAGAGCGTTCACCGAAAGGAGAGCCAGGCAGAGCAATTAGCCCGCGCCCAGAGAAAGGAATTGCAAGCCCCACAACGCCACGGAAGATTTCAGGATGCAACCAGGCCGCTGTCCAGGCAATCATTGCCCCCCAGTCATGCCCAACGACAACGGCACTTGAGGCACCTAACGCCCTGACCACACCCACGATGTCCTCGACAACAGACTTGATCAGATAATATTCGGAGTCCAAGAATTTGGATGATCGCCCATAGCCTCTTAGATCAATGGCAACGGCCCGGTAACCGGCCTCGGCTAAAGCTGAAAGCTGGTGGCGCCACGAATACCAGGACTCCGGAAAGCCGTGAACGAGTATGACTAGTGGGCCTTCGCCTTCGCACACGGCGTGAATTCGGGCAGAGCCGACAGTCAAGAATTGTGAGCTTCTTTGTTGCATGATTTTTTCCGAAATCAGAAATCAAAATTGTCTCTGTACGTCCGTGAAGGTCGGTTCCAAAAAGCAAGTCCGGATAGCCCCTCGGGAGGTATCCTGCTGCTCCGAAATAACTTGACCGCATAGCTCTCCGCCGAACTATTCAATTCTCAAAACGACATTGCCCGGCAACGCTCCGCTCTCAACCAGTTCATGGGCTTCCACGAGATTTGCAAAGCTCACCTTTTTTGCAATATTATGCAGGACGTTCTTGTCCTTAAGCATGTCTTGGAGCACCAACAGGGCTCTTTGCCTATCTGGCCTGGATAATTTGTACACGATGAAAAAGCGATAACAGATATTGCGTCCGATTGACGGCGAGAAAGGTAAAGCGATTTCTTTTTGACTGCTGCCATAGATGACGGCCAGCCCCCCCTCTTTCATAACCGCCACGTCTATTTGAATGTTGGCAGCCAAGTCTACTTCGATAATCCGGTCGACGCCCCGATGGTCCGTAACCTTGTTGATTTCTTCGACCAGCGTGTCTGTTTTGTAGTTGAATACAAAATCTGCTCCTGCGCGCCTCGCTAGGGCCGCCTTCTCCTCACTGCTGACTGTCGCAATGACAATTCTGGCACCACAAAATTTTGCCGCCTGAATCGCGTAATGGCCAACCGCACCTGCGCCACCCGCGACGAGGACAATCTGCCCTCGAACTCCTCCGTCAGTTGCGACGGCATGACAGGCGGTCATTGCAGGAATGCCGAGACATGCACCGTTCTCAAGCGCCAGCCCGTCCGGCATATGCTCGACCTGCTCAGAAGGCAGCACAACGAACTCAGCGGCAGTTCCATTGCTTCTGTTCCATGCGGCATTCCAGACCCAAACCGCATCGCCCGGCTGAAAATCGTCAACGCCATCACCAATCATATCAACCAGTCCGGCTCCGTCACTATGAGGAATGCGTGGAAATGGGATTGTGGAGGGGATGTGCCCACTGCGGGTTTTGACATCAGAAGGGTTCACACCCGACCATTTTAACCGCACCCGAACTTCGCCGGCCCCAGGCGCCGGCATCACCATCTCCCGCAGCGTCAATACGTCCGCAGCTGGCCCTGTATTCTCGTAGATATAAGCTTTCATGTTTTCCCTTTCTGGCGTCAATTCCAGATTCAAAAATTACTCATCCGTGGGCCGCCAAGACATTTGCCATTGTGGTGAGGCCGGATACGCGCCTACCGAGCAATGGCTGAAGTGATATCATTCAATACCTGCGGGTCATCGATCGTCGCCGGAACTACATAGTCTTGCGACTCCGCAATGCTCTTGATCGTTTTCCGTAGAATCTTTCCCGACCTTGTTTTTGGAAGTTGATCGACAACGATGACGCGCTTGAAGGCAGTTACCGGACCAATTTCGGTTCTCACCAAGTTTACGATTTCTCTCGTAATTTCTTCCTCTGCACGCGTGACCCCATCGTTCAAAACGATGAGCCCAATTGGTAATTCTCCCTTCAAAGAATCTGCAACTCCAATAACGGCGCACTCCGCGACATCTGGATGCGCCGCCACCACTTCCTCGATTGCACCAGTGGACAGGCGATGACCCGCAACATTAATAATGTCGTCAACGCGGCTCATGACGAAGATGTAGCCCTTATCGTCTATATATCCGGCATCCCCGGTCTTGTAGTATCCGGGGTATTCCTCAAAGTATGATTTTAGAAATGACTCATCGTCATCCCACAGTGACAGCAAACACCCCGGCGGAAGCGGCAGCTTTATGACAATAGCTCCGTGCCCACCTTGCGGCATTTCAGAACCGCTCTCATCCACAATGCGAACATCAAATCCAGGCATAGGAACTGTGCTAGAACCATATTCTGTTGGCAGCTGTTCTATTCCCAACGGATTGGCTGCGATCGGCCACCCTGTTTCAGTCTGCCACCAGTGATCTACGACTGGCACATCAAGGAGACGCTCTGCCCACTGGATCGTGTCAGGATCTGCTCGTTCACCCGCAAGGAACAGCTGTCTGAAACCGGAATGATCGTAACCGGAAAATAATGAGCCTGCTGGGTCGACTTTCTTGATCGCCCTGAACGCCGTGGGTGCCGTGAAGAGCGTATTAACCCGGTGCCGCTCAATCACCCTCCAAAAGGTTGCAGCGTCTGGTGTTCCGACCGGCTTTCCTTCAAACAGTATCGTCGCACTGGCGTTAAGAAGCGGACCATACACAATATACGAATGACCGACGACCCATCCTACATCCGATGCGGCCCAGAACACCTCTCCCGGTTTGACATTGTATACATATTCCATCGACCATTTGAGAGCGACCGCATACCCCCCGTGATCCCTGACGATACCCTTCGGCTTTCCAGTCGTCCCCGATGTATGCAGAATGTATAGCGGGTCGGTAGACGCCACGCTCACACATTCGGCTCTCTCGCCAGCCGTTCTTGCGGTTTCAACCAGGGCGGCCCAGTCGAAGTCCCGCTCATGCTCAAGCTCGCACGTCCTGCTAGAACGCTGGAAAATGATTGAACACTCAGGTTTGTGCGGGCTGAGCCTGATCGCCTCATCAAGGAGAGGCTTGTACTCAACGATACGACCAGGCTCGAGCCCGCAGGACGCTGACAACACAATTCTTGGCGTCGCGTCCTCGATTCGAGTGGCAAGCTCTCTAGCTGCGAACCCCCCGAATACGACCACATGGACTGCTCCGATGCGCGCCGTCGCAAGCATCGCAATCACAGCCTCGGGAACCATTGGCATGTAAATCAAGACCCGATCGCCGGCATTCACCCCACGCTCTTTTAGCACGGTCGCAAGTATACCAACCTCATCGAGTAGTTCAGAATAAGTATACTTCCGCACCGCTCCCGTCATTGCGCTATCGTAAATCAACGCCAGATCATCTCCACGGCCATCGCGCACATGACGGTCCAAAGCATTCCAGCATATGTTGCATTCGGCGCCGACAAACCAACGGGTCGCATGATCTTTCGATTCTCTGAGTACGTCGTAAGGTCTATACCACTCCACGGCATGAGACGCTGCCTCCCAAAACTTATCAGGTGCCGATTCCCATTTCTGGTATGTCGTTCTATAACTTCCCATAAGAATGTCTTCCAATACTGCCGGGTCCGCCTTGCCGCCACTATGTTCTTTACAACCGCACAACCAGTTTCCGGCCTGTGACCAAGACGGAATAGTTCCAATTTTCTTCGGTGTGAATCGTAGCTCGGCAGCACGTGCGGGTTGGCAATCTTGATGAATGCCAACCCGAGAGTGACTAGCGTTTGTCTCTCAATTTATCGACGTCGAACAAAGAATTGTCCATCTGATCAACTTTCTCCCAATCCGACGACATGCTGAGTATCGTGTGCCGTTGTGAAATCAAGTTTGGAATAATCAGTGAACGCCACATTGCGCGTCCCGTTGTGGGCTGCCACCAGCGTGAATCGTCCCAAGTCCGCCATAGGTTACCCCGACGATCGTACATTTCCATCCACTGGGTATAGTAGAGTTCCTTATCTACCCAAATGCGTTTTTTGGAGTACTGGTAGCTGTTGGTGAGATCATCGATATCATAAACCCATACCGGCCTCAGCTCCATGTCAACAATTCCCGTCAAAGCGCAATGCGCCTCATCCGGACGATAAGGATCGTATGCTGCACCAACCTCCGGTGCGGCTAATACGAAGCCCTCTTTAACCATGGTGTACTTGAATTTGCGTTTATCAGTTTTGGTCCACTGACTACGCCATTCGTCCCAAGTAAGCTCCAGAGACGGAGCAATTGGATCTTGGCCATTGGTACCAGTAAGAGTGCGAGTACGACGGAGCGTAGGGATGAAAATCTTGAAGTTGTCATCTTTGTCAGCATCCGCGTACCGAAGTCGGACACCGGCTAATCCTCGCACATCCCTAGGCGAAGTTAGTAGCAAAGAACCCGCTTCGGTGACACCTTCATATCCCGGAACATTACCGAGCGGAGTTTTACCAACTCTACCCGCCATCTTGCGCCACCAAATATTGCCTGTGTAAGAGCGTTCGACCTTATTGCTGGAGCTACAGCCGGTCATCAGTACCGGGTTGAACCAGAGATCTTCTGTTCCCACGCCGTGCGCATTGAACAACCAGTTTAGTTCATCACCATTTTTTGGTGTCAGGAAAGGCAATCCGCTCTTTGTGAGAACGCCATTTTTTCCGTCCCTGTCTACCAGCTCACCCTTTTCATTAATCGTGAAGGGATCTTTGCCCAGCTTCTTGGTCGCATCGAGCAGAGCTTTCTGCATATAATAATGGTTCGTGGGAACAATGCGGATACCCTTGACACCCATCCACTCACTATTGAGCCGATCAATCCAGAACTTTGGAAGATAGTCTGACAACCAAGGCATTGACGCCAGGTTGTCTTTCGTGATGATTAACCCTGGTTTTAGCTCGCCCGGAATATCGGCGTCCTCTATGAGGCTCGAGGCCGTGTAACCTCTGAAATCCTTCCACTCTTTCTCAAGTTTTCGGGTCTCATCATTGTCAAGCATATCAGCCCAGGCTTTGTGTTCGGGCAAGCCCGTCTCCTTGGCAAACGCCTTCCAGCGCTCGATATAATCTTCTTGTGCATTCGCTACGGGCGTTGCTGCAGTCGCAACTGCCATAAGCGCCGTCGCTCCGATCAGAAAGCTTTTCAAGCTTAACCGTTTCATTTTCTTCTCCATCATCAAGAACCAGACATCTTTGCGTTATCGTTATGTTTCTCTAGAATTGGTAGGTCAGAGAAAACTCAACGTAGTCCGATTTGTTATAGAGCCCCAAAAGGCCCTGCTCATCCTTCCCGCTAAAGTAGCCCACTTCAATTCTGGGCTTCCAATTTCCTCCTCCTACGGAGAAATCTATTCTCTGCCTTATCGCAACGCCACCTTTATCCATGTCCCAGATCGCCAAGCCATCCAGAGTCACTTTGTCGTTTAAGAAACCCTTCGTGTACGTCTGAGTTATGAATTCCTGGTTCTCTTCAACATTTGTAAGCGCGTAAGGCGCCTGAAACAGGAGCCCATCAGCATCTTCGGTATGGATCTCGAAAAACTGAGTTGTCATAAAAATCGAACTGCGCTGCGATTCCCACCCCGGCACCCAGAAATTATAATCAAATCCGACCAAGACAGACAGCTGATCTCGTCTCGCGATTGTGTCGTCACGGGTAGTAATGAGAGCTGGTGTTCCGACGGTCACACGCCCGGGCACAAAGGGGTTCTGAATCACCCCCTTGTTGAAGGGTTTGTCAAACTCGTATGCCGCCTCCAAACGCAGTACCGGAGAGACATCCTTTCTACCGAATCGGAACTCCGTCATATCGCGTGTGAATGAAAAACCGACGGTCTTTTGCCGGAGTGTGTAATCGAGGTCAAAATCTGCAGTAATAGAACACGGCACCCCTCCCGCCGCCGGATCCAGAATATCAAGGCAGCCGAACGGAATTAAAGGAAAGTCCCCTGGCGCCGCAGTCCCAGCTGCTAGAGACTGGATGAAATCAACGTACTGACCCGGCGCATTCATCGCACCTATGGTGGTTGGGAGATCAATGGGCACATTGACAACGCCCGCTGCATTTGGATCTCCGATAAATGTGCCAATATGAACTGTTGCACCGGTGTTGACGACGATCGGCAGATCCTGAAAACCGTAAAAACCATTAACTGTCCCCTGCCCGCCAAGGACATCGAATTTTAGCCGCATGCCGACCTCGGAATCTTCCCAGTCGTCTGTTTCCTTGTCCGACAGC
>NZ_DFME01000041.1:24039-30073 GCF_002375605.1 Hyphomonas sp. UBA3601
CTGGAATTCGGCGTGGGATTATTCACGATGAATTCGGAATGGCGTACCACCGGAGTGTAGATCACTTCCAGTGATGGATCCTTGAGTCCTAGCCCCTCAAAAGGAGCAGCCAACCCAAGCTGGTCAATATCCAAAGATAGGGCAGCACTCCACTGAGGTATCCGCAAATCCTCGGTGTCTGTAAATATACTCCTTTGGCGGAGATCCTGTGGGTTCAGAATATCAAGAAGGCGCAGACCATCTGCTTGCCCCCACCCTCGCTGAAACTTTCCGACTTTTAGAGACGCGCGTCCCTCTGAATCAGCAAACGCTATCGACAGCTCTCTAATCACATCCTGCTCGAAATCATCGAGTATGCGATTTTCTTCACCGCTATTACCAAACGGTTCAGGAAGCGTGAGCGCCCCATCCTGCGAGAGTAAAAAATCAAAGCGATCTAGAAACGGAGGGCCTTTAGTAAAGTCTTGCGTGCCAGGCCCGGTTGAATCTCCATCATCAAGATCATAGTACCAATCGCCGCGCAGCCAAAAATCGGAAACGACCGTCACGTTGCTATTGGGAGTCCACTCAGCCTGAAGCTGCGCTACAAACTGGGAAGGCCCCACTCCAGTTCCACCACCATACCGGTCAAAATAGACGCCCGTCCCTTGCGTCAGACGTCCGCCCACCCAGACATTGTCGGGCAGGTTCAGCGCTTCAGCCAATGACTCGGCATTCGCTGCCAGCGGCATCATAAGGACTGTGGAAAATGCTGTAGCCCCGAGCAGGCATAGCTTTTGCGACTTAGTTTTAGTTTTTTTATTCTTGGTATTCATCTTTCTCTCCCTCACTTTCTATTTTTCCCGATGCGCAGCCAGGCTCTATCGCCCTCAATCTAACCAACCATCGCCCTGACTATTTTCTTCTGTGTGCTAAACGGAAATCCCCGCGGCTTCAGCAAGCCGATTGCTGCAGGCACAACAGTGAGCGCCCCCACCATGTTGAACATCAAGATGATCGCCAACAGAACGCCCATCTCGGCTTGGAACCTGATCGGAGACAGGAAGTACCACGGCAATAGCGGCAGTATCATCGTCAGTGCCGTAACTATCACGGCAATACCAGACGTGTTGAACGCCCGGCCCGCCGCCTTCGCGAATTCATGGCCGTGCCTCATTTCGTCGCGTATCCGGTCTGCCATGTAGATGCTGTAATCAACACCACGGCCCAAACCCAACGCAGCAAGCGGCAGCGTATTCAAGTTCATCCCCACGTCCATAAGCGTCATGACACTCATGGTGATAAAGTGAGATGTCGTCAGTACAAGTATGATCACGACTGCGACTGCGGGTGATCGATATAGCCAGAGCAGGTTAACTGCGATAACGATGATAATGGCAATAAGGAGTACATTTTCTTTGTGCTCGATCTCGTCGTTACTCGCCTTAATTATACCGATCTGTCCGCCGGCGAACCTCACACGCGGCTCCCCATCTGAAAACTGATAGGTGTTTAGAAATTCATGGCCCGCCGCCATCAACGCATTCACGGTGTCAGCACTATGCTCCCCCGTATAAATTGAGAGCTTACCGATGCTCCATTCCGGGTTCGTATAGGCGGCAAAGTCTCCTGGCTCACCGCCAGACCGGAACATGTAAATGTTAAACCCTATTTCTTCTTCTGTATCAGGAATTGTTTGGTATGAAGGGTCCCCTTCCCACAAAACCATGTTGATATTTTTTACAATCGGAACAAGGCTCTGTGCGCGAGTTGCCGGAAGAACTCGTTCGTAAATATAGCGATCAAATGCTTCGATCTGATGATACACACGCGGATCTAGCATTATCTCTCCATCACCGGAGAAATAGGCCTGCATTACATCCGTACCGACACGGTCAAAGCTCGAGTTGATTTTTTTGACATCTTTGTTGTATTGGGAATCTTTCCACAGGATCGGGCTCCCTTCTGCGTCACCTATTTTTAGCCCCTGCGAAATGAAAATGCCCGCAATCAACGCAGCGACAAAAGCCGGGAGGAATACATATCTGGACGCTTTCAGCCCAAAAATTTTGGCCAATACGGCTTGACCGGGTAAGGTGGTGCGGAATTTTGTCGGCTTCCGAAGGACCGCCATGAACGCCGCAGCAACAATAATTCCCGGGGTCAGCGTTAGAAGCCAAAACGTGCAAATGAAGGCAAGCGACTGTATGCTTGGGATAGTCACCAGAGCCAGAACCGTAAATCCAGCTGCATCGGTAATCACAGCCGCAGTGCTCGGGAACAGAAGGCGCTCAAGGCCTTCTTTTACTGCGTCACGCATGGTGGCACTATTTTCGATTTCATCGAAAACGCGCGAAACGAATTGAACTGAATGGGATAAAACAGTGGCGAAGACGAAGAATGGGAGCAAGAGCAACAGGGGATCAAGATTGTAACCGACCAAGCCAATGACGCCAAAGCCCCAAATCGTGACGGCGAAGGCCACGAGCATTGGAACAGCAACGCCCACCCAGGACCTGAAATAGAAAAATAGGACGGCAGCGATAGCCAGCACAGAGGCCGCAAAAACCAACAGCATATGAGGCAGATATTTCTTAACCGTGCCCAGAAGTACGGGCCTGCCAACGACTGATATTTTTACATCTTTCGTCGAGAATTCTGATTTTAGATTGTCAATAAAGGCGACAAACTCCCGAGAATCCACCTCCTCTGAAAGCTCGGCAGAAATAAGCATTGAATGCTCATCCAGTGAGACCAATGAGCCGAGAAACTGCCCCCTGACGATTTGTTTGAAATGCTCCATATCAGACTCAGAGCGGGGCACTTCCGGCCACATAAGAGGACTGACCAGAATTTGCCCCTCCCCGCCGGCCACCGATCTCGTCTTCCGGAGATTGGCCGCCTCAAACAGAGGGCGGATATTGTTATCGTGAAAATAGAACTCGTCTGATACTTCCCGATACGTTTCAAGAAAGTCCGAATTGTAGATGTCGCCTGCTTTATTTTCGACTTCGACAAGGACATTATTGACTCCACCAAACTGACTCCGGAACTCCTTATAGAGTTCGACATTCGAATGGTTTGCAGGCAGCATATCTTCGATAACGACCTTCAACGAGACACCTGTCACGCCGAAATAAGCCGCCCCCGATGTGACCAGAAAAGCGATTGCCAGAATGATTCTGGGAAATCTTATGACGAAATTCGAAATATAACTTACCACTGAATTTGAGCCTTTGATTGAATTTGCAACAAGCGAACTACTCCTGTTACCACCGCACTAACGGCTCCGGATCTGAGACATCGAATTCGGTTTTTAGTACGGCACCGTTCGCCCCAACGACAACATACCCTCCGTGTTCTGATGTTTTAGAGACTCCTCCGTACCAAAGGAATCCTGGCTTACTCTCCAAGGGCAACAAATCCGATACAGGCAATCCAGCTTTTACACGGACCACACCGCCCTGGCCTACGATCACTCCGTCACCATCTTGGTCTAATGTTAGATCGAACAAATGCGCATCTGTCCCCGAGGACAAAGCTGTGATCGTCGGGACACGGTCCATTAAGCGTCCCGAGCCCTCTTCAACGTCACTGTCCGAACCAAATCGAACCATTGTAAGCTTGCCGCCAAGCCCAGATATTAGCGCCTCCGAACGCCATGCATCTACCGCTGTGAATGTGACCGAGGCATCGGGCGCGTCCAGCACCTCCCAGCTCAATCCATCATCGATTGACGACGCTATCAGGCCGAACTCCCCAACCAAAACCAACCGCCCGTCCTCGAGACGTGTAATGCCATTCAATCTCGGTAGATCACGTCCCTGATATCCGGATAACGCCTGAGTTTGCCACGTTTTACCGCCATCGGACGTGTGAAGCACTGTAGCCTCATGTCCGACGACCCAAGCTGTCTGGGCGTCGAGACAGTAGACATCTCGCAAGTTAATGCCCGACTCAATATGCACAACTTCCCAATGTGCGCCCCCGTCTTCAGACCTCAGGATCTTTCCTCTACTCGTGACAGCAATGCCGACGGACTCGTCCACAAAGTCGATCCGCCTAATTAAGTCCGTAAACGGTAAGGGCTCGCGCTTCCAGTGCCCTCCTCCATCCTCGGTCTTCAGTAGCGTCCCGTAGTATCCACCCGCCCAGCCCACAGAATCAGAGACAAAATCGACGGCAAATAAATTATCAGGAGCAAACCGTACACGTCCGGCAGTTGGCAGCTCTATATTTGACCGAGGACTTGCGTCGGGGATCGTTAAAACGGCCTGCTCTGCCAGCGCCCCAGGTTGGGAGAAGTAAAGTACCCCAGCAGCAACGGTAGCATGAGCGAATTTGAAGACCGGCAGGTTCATAGATTTGATCCAAAAGACCGCCAGCACTGCTGGCACAATTTCAACTTAGTTGGTGAACGCGTTCAGGCTGGGTCAGCCCACGCCAATACCGCCATCGGACGAGATGGTTGTGCCTGTGACGTATCGAGCCGACACCGGACAGGCAAGCAACGCATATAGCGCTACATGGTCTTCAGGCTTTGCGGCAAATCCGAGCGGTGTCATGCCCTCGAGAAGTTTGTCGATCTCTGGAATCTCAGCCATCTGGGACTTTGCGTGCTCGGATGAGGGCGACCCGGAAAGATTGGTAATCGTACCTCCTGGAGCTACGCCATTAACCCTAACGTCTGGCGCGACTTCCTTCGCAAGCTGCTTGATGAGTCCAATCACAGCGTGTTTCGATGCCACATATAGCGGACCACCTCCGCCCGTAAAAAAGCTTGAGCTAGAGGCCGTGAAAATTATGGACCCTTTAGACTGGCGAAGCGCAGGAAGACACGCGTACGCTCCGAGCGCGTACCCCTTTACATTCACACCAAAAATATCATCGCAGACTCTTTCGAGCTTTTCTTCATCCTGCGCTTCCAGAGGCGTTATAAAATCCCATATCCCTGCATTGCCGATAAAGGTGTTCAGTCCACCGAATCTCTCCACGGCAAGGGCCGCAGCGCGCTGATTGTCTGCCAGACTGCGCACATCCCCAATTACTGTTTCAACCTCAGCCCCGAACTCACCCCGCAACGAACTCGCCTGTTCGTCATTGACGCACAGAACACACAGTCTGGCACCTTCCTCGACAAAATGATGGACCACCGCCCGACCAATTCCCGTGGCTCCGCCCGTAATCAAAACGGAACTGCCGCTTAGTTTTGGCATATTTAAGTACCTCCCTAACAACCTTGCTTGAGGTGCAAGATTTTGTTCTTTTTTTGAGAAAAAATGATTTTTTTGATTGTGTCAATATTTATTTACGAACAGCGCGAGCTCAAATTCCGTAGCAAGGATCGAAATCTGCATGTGGCCAAAGGCAACTGTGCTATCGATGCCGCTGTTAATTTCGCCATACGGAACAGACGCCAGCGCAACTTAGTGCACCTGACTCCCGGATTGGAGCAGTGCTCGCCGCCCCGGATGTCGAAAAGCCATTTCCCGACTCCGAGATTTTTGTTCCGTATACTCGCTTATTTCTATCGGTTGTTCGGGAACGCTCAGAACGCAGTCCATGTTCCCACATGTCCTATTATTCGCGCATGGCCGCTTTCGAGAATATTCTCGACGCACAAATATCATGGGTAGGCCTACAGAATTCCAATCCTGTTCACCCGAGCGCGCAGATTTCATAAAGTTTCACAATGTGGGAGCGATGCCACTCATTCGTATCCGGCCAGGTTGACGCGCAACCGGATAGCGGCTCAACCCAAATGTGTCGTGTCAGGTTGAACTTCACTGCCATTCAAGGTCAGGGAACGCTCAAGAGATACGACAACCAGTCTGTTTCCTCCGGCGGAGCTAGGTCTCCGCCAAACTCTGGGAGCCTAAGCGGCTCCCATTTTTTTGACCTCTCATCTCCACATGATCAGGCGCCGGCCCCTAAGGTGGAAGAGATTGACAGCGCTACCCCGTTGAGCTGAATCAGGCGATCACGCTGTTCTTTAGGACTCGCCCACCTCTGGCTAGATGAACTAGAAATTGCGCCCACGACCATTCCCCGCGAA
>NZ_DFME01000099.1:0-176 GCF_002375605.1 Hyphomonas sp. UBA3601
TATCTGGACGGCCTCGCTGCGAGTGCTCCGGAAATGCTGGACGATATTCCGCCGAGCGAAGCCAAGGTAAGCGAAGAACCCGCTGCGGAAGACACTCCGAGCAAGGCACAGGCTGAAGAGACCGCTCCGTCTGAGGCGCAGGCGGAAGATGCCCCAGCCGACAGCGAAGAGAAGCC
>NZ_DFME01000099.1:457-703 GCF_002375605.1 Hyphomonas sp. UBA3601
CCCCCGCCGCTCACGCGCCAAGAAAAAGGACGCAGCCGTGGCCGCTGAAACCAGCAGTGAGGCAGAGGCCAGTGAACCGGCCAAGGCCGAGCCTGCGCCAGAAGCTGAGCCGATCGTTGAAGCCAAACCAGACCCCGTGGCCGAAAAGCCTGCGCCGGAACCAAAGCCTGAGCCAGAGGCCGAACCCGCCATGGCCGACCAGGCTGCGCCCGAACCGGCCCCTGAGCCCGCAGCCAAGCCGGCCAA
>NZ_DFME01000099.1:931-6393 GCF_002375605.1 Hyphomonas sp. UBA3601
TCCCGCGCCAAGCGCTAGGCGATCAGTTCCCCAAGACAAAAAAAAAGGCCGGAGCAGCAATGCTCCGGCCTTTTTCATTGATGCCAAAAACTTATGATTACTCAGCTGCTGCTGTCACACTCACGGGAAATTGTTCCGTGTCTTGCTGATACAGGTCAGGCAAATACGGCCCAGCAGGAATACCCTGTCCCACAGTCCCGGCAGCCAGTGCATTTGCTTGGCGCGCCAAAGGTATGTAGTTGGGCGATCCTTTTTCAATGGCTGATATAATCGCTTGGGCGAGAAGGTCGGCCAATGGATTACCGGAACTGCTGGCTTGCGGTGAGTAAGTCAATTGCTGCGTGTGGATCCAAACACTTTCACCGGACTTGCAGCTACGGAGATCATAAGTGAAAGTCACATTGGTCGATGTCGCCAGCACAACGTACTGAGATTCCCAGCGCTCAATCGTCAGGTACAATGCCGTATCGCAACCGAACATTCGGTCTAGCCGCCGCGTATCTGCGCCGTATAGCAGCGCCGGGTCGGACAGCCCCTCGTCTTCTAGGAGAGACTTCACCATATTCGCCGGAAACACATAGTATCCACGCTGAGCAAATGGCTGAGAAACCGTAGACAAGAAAAATTCCGGAGCTTCTACGGCTCCCGAATTATTCAGCGCAGGCAGGACGAGAATGGATTTGGGATTTTCAGTCCGGAAGTCCGAGTAATCCTTGGCCTGAGGGCCTGACGCTACACACCCCGCTAAGGCGAGAGAAAGTGCAGCGACCGACAGTGCAGATTTTATCGCACCAATTACAGGTACAGATTTCATTAGACGCCAGCCTCCTCAGCCGATTTTTCAATTACAGTTTCATCTGAGACTTGCTCAGTTTCGACTGCACTCTCTGGCAAGCCCGCCTCAGCGTTCTGATCCGTCAGCCGGCTCACAACGCCTGACATGAACACTTCGGATTCCGGAAACGCCTCCGCTTCCTTGCGGAAAAGCTCCACAGCAGTGGCCTGATCACCCTGATTCAATTTCAGGTATCCGAGCTCCGCGTATAATCCCGGTGCGAGACGGTCACTGGCTTCGCCTTTTTCAATTGCCTTTTCCAGCGCAGTCTCAAATTTGTCGGCCAATTCCGGTTTTTTGTAGTATGCGTACAATGTCGGCTCGTAAGCGCCATATTCGAAACGTGGCGCTGCGACACACGCCGTAAGAGCCACTGCGCCAGCGCACAATAAGATACTTTTCTTGATCATTTTCCTACCTTTAGCGAACAATTTTCAAAGCACTGTCACGAGCGACATATATTTTCTTGTCATAGAGAACGGCGGAACCATCAGTGATCTGAATTACATGGCTCCCCGGAACAACGCCAAGCGTTTGATTGGCGCCATCAAAGTCTGAGACTGGTCCCACAACAACTCCATCAAGGATTACTTGGGAGGTTTCAGGGAATGCCTCGAAGTACACCGCTGCTGAGTTGCCACCCTGCACAATTGATTCCCCCGGGTAGGCGCATCCTCCAAGAGTTGCGAGACCAATGAAGGCAACACTGATTGCCAATGTTTTTTGAAACGGCATCATTTCACCTCCCGAACGATGAGTCGTTCGGACTCGCCTTCCAAACTTCCTGAAACCACCTGTGCGACAGACCCTTCCGAGTACTCCGTATCGCCAAAGAAAGAGACGACTTCAATCTCCGCAATCGATCTGCCCGGCAGTGTGATTGGAAGCCCTGACTGCCCGCTTTTTATGACTTCACCCAACGTCTCTACGGTGAAATGGTCGCCCACTTTCAGACCTTGGCGGCCCCCGCCACTGATAAAGACGCGATCACCGTCAACCTTGAGAACGTCCGTACTCCATGGACGATCCTCCAAATTTCCGACTATCTCTGACACCATATTGGAGACCGCTGCCGAGATAGCGGAGTCATTCAAGGATGCATCATAAGCGGCTCTTGATCCGAATCCTGCGACTTCGCCTGACTCTGTAGACGCCTCACCTTTTCCGGAAGCGCTGAAGAAGGCCAAGGCGCTTTTGGGATCCACAAGTCGAGCCTCTACAGCGGCCTCTACCGTTTGCTTCTTTGTTGAGCTGAGAAAACCCACCTGGCCTTCGGTCTTCCGGCCGAATTCTGTAACCGAACCGACGATGACCGCATCCACGCCCACAAACTCGCTAGCACCGTCTTCGAGTAATGACTTTTCGAATGCGAGTCCACCAAGGTTGTCTCGCTCGAAAACCAGGAATCCTTCGGTCTCGACCAAGCGTTTGACAAGCATATCTCGTGCTTGATCTGCTAGTGGATCGTTTTCTCCATCGTACAGAAGACCTTTTCCGTATCGTGTACTATTTGAGAAGCGAACCACAGCGATCCTTCGTTTCAATGTGGGTTTCGAAACAGTCCGGACTGGTAGTGAAGCTTGGGCAGAGACGGCTGGTGTGGAAACACGTTCTGGCGCCTTTTCAACAGTCGCACACGTCGTCAATGCCGCGGCGCCACAGGCCGCGAACAGTAGATTCTTCAAAGTGAAATCTCCCCATTCTCCCCGCGATCTTTAGTGATCGCGAGAACACATTTCCCGTATTGGTTGTCGGGGTCAACCATAAAAAAGACCGATCATGAAACAATCACGACCGGTCTTTCAGTGTTCGCTTAAAACGCGAAAATATTCGGCGGCAAGTACTTACGCAGCGGCTTTTTCAGCTTTCCCGGCCGGTGGGAAGCGGTCGTAGAAGCCTTCGCCCTTGGCCGCCATGTCGCGGAGCAGGTCGCCCGGACGGAACCGGTCACCATACTTGTCCGCGAGCTTGTCGGCCTCGGCGACGAATTCCTTGATGCCCCACATCAGGTCGATATAGGAACAGCAACCGCCCGTATACGGTGCAAAGCCCCAAGCGAGGATGGAGCCAATGTCGGCATCGCGCGCATCGGTGATAACACCCTCTTCAAAGCAACGGGCAACCTCCACAGCCTGACGGATCAGGAAGCGGTTGGTCAGCTCTTTCTTCAGGTCTGGTGGGCATTCGTCCACCTTCACTTCCAGCTGCGTGTTCAGGTCTGGCCAGAGGCGTTCCGGCTTGCCCTTTTCGTTGTAGTCGTAGAAGCCCTTTCCGGCCTTGCGGCCCACACGCTCCTGGTCTTCGACGAGCCATGCAAGGAACTGCGTCCGGTCATCCGTCTGCAGATCGATACCAGCTGCCTCAGCGGTTGCCCGCGTCACTTTCAGCGCGGTGTCGAGACCGACCGAGTCGGAAACTTCCAGCGGGCCCATCGGCATGCCGGACTGTCGGCCGACATTCTCGATGATCGCTGGCTTGATGCCTTCTGCCAGCATTTCCATGCCCTCGCGCGTATAAGTGCCGAAGCAGCGGGACGTGTAGAAGCCGCGGCTATCATTGACAGCAATCGGCGTCTTGCGGATGGCGAGCACATAATCGACCGCCTTGGCGAGGGTCGCTTCGCTGGTCTTTTCACCGCTGATGATTTCGACAAGCCCCATGCGCTCGACCGGCGAGAAGAAGTGGATGCCGATAAAGTTCTCAGGGCGTTCCGATGCTTCAGCCAAGCCTGTAATCGGCAATGTGGATGTGTTTGATCCGAAGACAGCATCCTTGTCGAGAACAGCTTCAGCCATCTTGGTGATCTTGGCTTTCAGTTCGACATTCTCGAACACGGCCTCGATGACCAGGTCAGCGCCTTTGACATCATCATAATTGTCGGTCGTCGTGATCAGGTCGAGCAGTGCGTCGCCCTTCTCCTGTGTGGACTTGCCACGCGAGACGGCCTTTTCGACGAGACGGCGGGAATAGTCCTTACCCTTCTCGGCATTCTCTTTCGAGACATCGACGAGAACAGTCGGGATACCAGCCTTGGCCTGCACATAGGCAATGCCCGCGCCCATCAGGCCCGCACCGACGACAGCGATCTTCTTGAACTCGGTCTTCGGATGACCGGCCGGGCGGTTGCCGCCCTTGGACAGTTCCTGCATCGACAGGAACAGGGACCGGATCATGGCTTTCGCTTCCGGGCGCTGCTGGGTGTTGATGAAGTATCGGGTCTCGATCCGGAGACCCGCATCGATCGGCACCTGAATGCCTTCATAGATGCAGGACAGGATGTTCTTCTGGGCCGGATAGTTGCCATAGGTCTTGGCCATCAGCATGGCATTGGACATGGTCGCGACCTGGCCCGCACCGGGGCTACGATGCACGACGCCGCCCGGAACCTTGAAGCCCTTTTCATCCCACGGCGCCTGCGCCTTCGGATTGGCCTTGACCCAGGCCTTCGCCTTGTCGACCGTTTCGGACGATGGGGCGAGTTCCTGAACGACACCCATGGCGAGCGCCTTCTCGGCATTGAAGCTTTCACCTTGCAGGATCAGTGGCAGAGCGGCCTGAACGCCGATCAGGCGTGGCAGGCGCTGGGTGCCGCCAGCGCCTGGCAGGAGGCCGATCTTGGCTTCCGGCAGGCCGAATTGCAGCTTCGGATTGTCATTCGCCGCAACGCGATAATGACAGGCCAGCGCCACTTCGAGACCGCCGCCGAGGGCGAGGCCATTCAGCGCAACGGCCACCGGCTTGCCGCAGGTTTCCAGTTCGCGCAGCGTCTTGTTGAGCGAAAAGCCGCGATCGAATTGCGCCTTTTTCAGCTCTGCTTCGGACATGTCCGCAGGCGACTTTCCGGCGCCAGCGCTCTGGTTCATTTCACCAAGATCCGCCCCGGCGCAAAAGCCGCTCGGCTTGCCCGACGAGATCACCAGGCCCTTGATGGCGTCATTGGACGCGACTTCCTTGGAGATTGCGATGATATCAGCGACAGCTTTTGCCGTCAGCGTGTTCATGCTGCGGCCTGGCACATCAAAGACTGCGTGCGCAATGCCGTCACCATCGACGTCCCAACCGAATGTTTCGAGTTCCATATCGTGTATTCCGTTCGTCTGTATCTTGATTAAACGCGTTCGATGATCGTGGCGGTGCCCATGCCGGCGCCGACGCAGAGGGTGACAAGGGCGGTTTCCTTGCCGGAGCGCTCCAATTCGTCGACCATCGTGCCAAGGATCATGCCGCCGGTCGCGCCGAGCGGGTGGCCCATAGCGATGGCGCCGCCATTCACGTTCATCTTTTCATGCGGGATGTTGAGGTTCTGCATCATCAGCAGGACGACCGATGCGAAGGCTTCATTCAGTTCGTACAGGTCGATGTCACTGGCTTCCATGCCGGCCTTCTTAAGGACCTTCTGGGACACATAGGTCGGGCCGGTCAGCATGATGCCCGGCTCGGAACCGATGGACGCCATGGCGCGGATGCGCGCGCGCGGCTTGAGGCCGAACTTCTCGCCCATTTCCTTCGAGCCGAACAGGACCGCTGAAGCACCATCCACGATACCGGACGAGTTACCGGCATGGTGCACATGATTGATCGCTTCCAATTCAGGATAGCGCTGCTTGATGACTTCATCGAAGCCCAT
>NZ_DFME01000128.1:0-5934 GCF_002375605.1 Hyphomonas sp. UBA3601
CGCATCCACGGCACGAACAAGGCGCTGGCCATCACATCCGACTGCAACCCGCACTATGTAGCCGCCGATCCCTATGAAGGCGGCAAGGCCGCCGTGGCCGAGGCTTACCGAAACCTCTCCGCCGTCGGCGCGACGCCGATTGCAATCACGGACAATCTCAATTTCGGCAACCCGGAAAAGCCGGCCACGATGGGCTATATCGTGAAGGCCATCGAAGGCATGGCCGAAGCCTGCCGCGAACTCGATTTCCCGGTCGTGTCGGGCAACGTGTCCCTCTACAATGAGACCGATGGCATTGCCATTCCGCCGACACCCGTTGTGGGCGGCGTGGGCCTGATTGAGGATTTGTCAAAGGTGGCGACGCTCAACGGCGCGCAGCCCGGGGACACCCTGGTTGTAGTCGGCGAAACAAAGGGTCATCTTGGCGCTTCGCTCTACGCTCGGGAATGGCTCGGACTCAAGGGTGACGATCTAGGTACTCCGCCGCAAGTGAACCTCGCGATTGAAGCAAAGAATGCAGCATTCGTTCGCGAGATGATACGACAAGCGAAAGTCACCTCCGCTCACGACGTGAGCGAGGGTGGTTTGATATGTGCCGCCATCGATATGGCGCTGGCCACCGGAATTGGAATCATCATTGATCCAACTATTCACAAAGACCTTACGAATTGCACTTGGTTGTTTGGCGAAGATCAGGCGCGAACCCTCGTTTCCGTCTCCGAGGACTGTTTATCAGAACTAATTGGAAGAGCGGCAGTCGCTGACGTTCACGTAGACGTACTTGGCCAGCTCACCGAGTCCCCAGACGATGACCTGTTGGTCCTAGGAACATACGGCGTGGTTTCCGTCGGAGAGCTAAGAAAAGCCCATGAGGGGTGGCTGCCGGCCTATATGAATTCCGTCGACTGAACGAGAAACACCCCTTCTGAATTCTGCAAAAGGGGTGCTCACTCTGGTGACTTTATGTCAGGCTAAAACTTGTAGCCAACGCCCAGCATCACACCATTCGTGTCGGTATCTTCGAACGAATAGTAGGTGTAGTCGCCGCGAAGCTCCCAGTTTTCGGTCAGGTCATATGTAAGACCTGCACCGATGGCCGGGCCTTCCTCGGAATCCTCAACCGTAATCGGCGTACCGCCCGGCGTGGCCAGCGACGCATCAAGATCGATATATGCATAACCGGCGCGACCGAAGGCGCTCAGGCGCTCCGTAAGCGGCACATCTGCGCGGCCATACAGACCAACCAGATAGTTCAGGCCGATGTCGCCGGAAGCGCCGATCAAGTCGTTGAAGTCGCCATCATTGTTGTCGTCGAGATTGAATTCGTCTTCGTCAACATTGTAGTCGAATTCGCCATCATCGATGCCCGAGGCCAGTTCACCTTCAAGGCTAAAGACATTGTTGAACTTGTAGCCGAGACGCGCGGCGATGCCGTTCGTGTCAACACCCTGCTCTGCACCATCGGGTTCGATTTCCAGGTACTGGTACCCGCCATCAAGATAGAAGCCCGTGTCACTCTCATAGGACTGCGCCTGAGCGGACACAGCCAGACCCGTGGCTGCAGATGCGATCAGAAAATACTTAAACATGTGGTCTCCTTTAAAGACGTGTTCAGCTCCCGCCAGATCGGCGAGACCACAAGAAAACCGTGTCTGAACTGTGTCTGTTCCCATGACAAATCCGCAACCCCCAGCAGTTGCCGGAAAGTCACATGTTCTTAATGCGGATTAACCACCCTTACCGTTGTTTTATTTATTGAAATACGGTGCTCAGAGACTTTCGTGCAGCATTGCAAATCGGTGACACACAGTGGGTTTGGAACCAACCCGCGGTGCCGACGTTCTCACGCCCTTCCTCCTTGAAAGGATTAGTTTTCCTGCCGCTTGGACGAGATGAGCCAGGCATCCGCCGCCTTCACCGCCATAACAAGCGTGTCGCCCGCCCGCACAAAGAAATCATGTGTCAGATCGCCATAATCATCCGAAGGGGCGTGATATCCGGGATGGTCTTCGACCCCAAAATACAGAAATGGAATGCCGATCTCGTGAAAGACGGCATGATCGGACTGGTTGGTCCAGTCATCCTGTCCGAGTTCAGGCGAGTCATGTCCTGTGAGCAGGGTTACCGGCACTTGGGTGACCAAATCATCAATCATGGGCTTCAGCTGCGGGTAAGGCGTGGTGCCAGCGACATAGAGTTCTCCCGCGTCGGATCGCCCAACCATGTCGAAATTCATGGTCAATGCGACCCGCCCAAGATCAATCAGCCCAGATTCGACCAGAGCCTTTGCGCCCTGATAGCCGATTTCTTCGGCGTCCAGCGCGGCAAAGACGATGTCGTGCTTGGGAGGATTTCGCTCGAAATATTCTGCGACACCGACAAGCGCGGCCACACCAGAGGCATTGTCGTCAGCGCCATTATATATTTCTCCGTCAACGATGCCGAGATGGTCGTAATGGGCCGTAACCACGAGCATGGGGCCCCGCCCCGGCGTCTCCCCGGCGATCCAGCCAACAATATTCACACCGTCTGCCGGTTCCGATAACCCGTCCATTGGCCCCGGCAGGACTGGAAAGGCGTACTCGTATGTCCCGTGGAACCTGCGCAGCTCCATCGTCTCGAACCGCTTCAGGATGAATCCCCGTGCTGCGGCATTGCCCGATGATCCCGCAGCACGGCCTTCCAGTGCGTCCGAGGAAAGCGTTTCCGTCAGGTTCAGCATGGCTGGGCCGTCTACATACATCGCGCGATACTCCGTGAGACGGTCCGCCACGTCGTCATCGCGGTTCATGTAGAAGAAGACGCCCGCGACAATCATCACAATGAAAAGAACTTCGGCGAGAATGAAGGCGCGCATTCTGGTCATGGGGGCGAATCCAATCATGATTTCTGTTATTACCACTTTAGAGTTGCCCTCCTGATGTCACAATCGGTTCAGCCGGATGCTTGACGTCGCAGGTGCTAAACGCCAGTTCTGCCACGCAACTGGAAGGAACTGCCCATGGCCATGTCACGCGAGACGCTGCTCGGATATCTCACCGACGCTTTCCCGGAAGCCGAGATCACGCTGACCGACCTGGCGGGCGACGACAATCACTGGCAGGCCGAGATCGTCAGCAGCCAGTTCGCTGGCATTCCCCGCGTGAAGCAGCACCAATTGGTCTATTCTGCCCTGAAAGGCACGATGGGGGGCGAACTTCATGCGCTGGCCCTGAAAACGCGGGCACCGGATTCCTGAATCTGACGCATTGACGATACGGTCGGTTCGTTATTGTTTCATCCGCAACCAAGGATGAGGAAACGACCCCATGAAACGCCTGACCTTAACCACCAGCGCCATCGCGCTGAGCTTCATGATTGCGGCCTGCGCCGCGCCTGAAGCTGTAGATGAAACAACTCTCGACACCGCGCCTGAAGTGGTCGCTGAAGTCGATCATTCCGTGGAAATCGCTGAGGCCCGCGCCTTCCTGGAGCGCGCCGAAGCTGAACTCGCCGCGCAGAGCCGTATTGCCGCGCAAGCCTACTGGAACCAGGCCACGAACATCACGCCCGAAACCAACGCGCTCGCAGCCGAAGCTGGTGCGGCATCGACCATCCTCGCCGTTTCACTCGCGAATGAGTCCAAGCAGTTCGATGTCAGCGTCCTGCCAGCTGATTTGGCGCGCAAGATGACCATGTTGCGTACCGGGATCACGATCCCTGCCCCGTCGACGCCGGGCGCAGCCGAGGAGCTTTCGCAGATCACGACCAGTCTCGACGCCACCTACGGCACCGGAAAATTCACCTATAAGGGCGAGGCACTGAACCTCGACCAATTGTCGACGATCATTGAAACCAGCCGCGACCCGGAAGAGCTCAAAGCTGTCTGGGAAGGCTGGCGCACGATCTCCGTGCCGATGAAGGACGATTATGCCCGCATGGTCGAGATCGCCAATGAAGGCGCAAATGAGCTTGGCTTCGAAAGCCTCGATCAGATGTGGCTGTCCGGCTACGACATGGCACCGGAAGAGATGGAAGCTGAAGTGCAACGTCTGTGGACGCAGGTGGAGCCGCTTTATGAAGAGCTGCACTGCTTCACCCGCGCCAAACTGAATGAAGAATACGGCGACGATGTGCAGCCGCGCACCGGCCCGATCCGCGCTGACCTGTTGGGTAATATGTGGGCCCAGCAATGGTCATCCATCTATGACGTCGTGAAGCCTGACGTGCCGGGACCAAGCTACGACCTGACCGAACGCCTCAACGAAAAGGGCTATGACGCCATCAAAATGGTCGAGACAGGCGAAACCTTCTTCACCTCCCTCGGCCTCGAGCCGCTGCCGGAAACTTTCTGGGAGCGTTCCATGATCGTGCGCCCAGAGGGCCGCGAAGTCGTTTGCCACGCCTCAGCCTGGGATCTGGACGATGAGGAAGATGTACGCATCAAGATGTGTACCGAAGTGAACTCGGAAGACTTCTATACGGTCCATCACGAACTGGGTCACAATTTCTACCAGCGCGCCTACAAGGATCAGGACTACTTGTACAAAACCGGCGCACATGATGGCTTCCATGAGGCCATCGGCGACTTTGTCGGCCTGTCGATCACACCGGAATACCTCGAACAGATCAATCTGATCACCGCTGAGGAAAAGCCGGGCGCTGATGCCGACACGGCACTTCTGATGCAGACCGCGCTCGACAAGATCGCCTTCCTGCCGTTTGCGCTGACCGTTGATGGCTGGCGCTGGGATGTCCTGTCTGGTGAAACTGCGCCAGAGGCCTACAACACGTCATGGTGGGATCTCCGCCTGAAAAATCAGGGCCTCGTACCACCGGCCCCGCGCCCGGCAGACGCCTTCGATCCCGGCGCGAAGTACCACATTCCGGGCAACACGCCCTATTTGCGCTACTTCCTGAGCTACATCCTGCAGTTCCAGTTCCACAAGGCCGCTTGTGAGCAGGCTGGCTGGGAAGGACCGCTGCATCGCTGCTCGATCTATGACAACAAGGAAGTGGGCAAACGCTTCAATGCCATGCTGGAAGCTGGCGCGTCACAGCCTTGGCCGGACACGCTGGAAGAATTCACCGGCACTCGCGAAATGGATGGCAGCGCGATCATCGAGTATTTCGATCCGCTGATGCTCTATATGAAAGACCAGAACGCCACCGAGAGCTGTGGCTGGTAAACACCGTTCCCAATTGACGCGGTCACCCAGACGAATAGTCCTGTGGGTGGCCGCTGTCTTTTTTGTCATCGGTGGCCTTGCTGCCAGCAATCCGTTGAACAGATACCTGCTCTGGCGAAACCTAAGCGTAGACAAGCTGGATCGGATGATAGACTCGCATCTTCATGAACGTCATGAAGGTGTAGAATATGCCTGTCTCTACACCGTCACTTGCGCCAGCGGGCGGGCGCGATTGGAATTGAGGACCAGCCTGTCAGACACTGAACTTGATGACATCAGAGAAGCTATTTGGCGCCGTAAGTTCGAGGACTACTGCCCGGGCAGAACAACGAATTTGGGGCTTGAATTTCTCACGCCGGACGCCGGTCAGGCACGCCGGGACATTTGGACGTTCGGAGGAGGATTCATGGGCGAACACACCCGGTTTAATGGCGGATCCTTTTCACAAGAGGCACCATGGGAACCCTGCACTCTGGAACGCGCCTATTGGCACCGCGAACCGGATTCAGTCCCTTGACCTGAGCAAGCTCCCCACTCACATCTACTGAAACACCGGAGACTTCCCCATGACCGACCAAGCCACCCTTGACGCCATCGACAAAGCCGTCAAAGCCAATGACGTCGTACTTTTCATGAAAGGTACACCGACGTTCCCGCAGTGCGGGTTCTCATCAGTTGTGGTGCAGGTTCTGGACTATCTTGGCGTGGACTATGTCTCGACGAACGTTCTGGAAGATCAGGCCGTGCGGGAAGGCATCAAGGCCTA
>NZ_DFME01000128.1:6125-11094 GCF_002375605.1 Hyphomonas sp. UBA3601
GAGATGTTTGAAAGCGGCGAACTGCGCGACTTCATGAAGGACAAGGGTGTCGAGCTGGAAGACGCCTGAGGCTCAGGCCTGAAAGAATCCTGTGATGCTGGCCTGGATCATGTGTCCGTCGGCATGCACCAACGCTGGTGACGCGACAAACATGACGCTGAAGGCCAGCCCGCTCAAATAGCTCTTACGACGCCTGAACGGCATCGGATGGCAGGCCCGCGCGGCTCGACGCCACTTAATCAGCGTATATATGACCAGATAGATGCCCAGCATGGCCGCCCCCCAGGCTGCGGTAAGAATCATCAGGTGCGTCATGGGTCTCCCCTCCCTTAACTACCGGTTCCCAGATTACGCGACCTGCATTTCCGGGTGTCAAACATTTGCTGGAAATTTGCTCTAGTGAGCGAAAGGGTTTGGTAACTGAAAAAAACGGCCCGATGTGCGCCCGACCTTTCCAGTTCGCAGCATTCGTTATAGCAGGGCGATCATGACCACGACATCCCTTGCCCCTGCTCCGATCCGGCCTGCCAAGGCCCCCAAGGTCGGCATCGTTTCCCTCGGCTGCCCGAAAGCCCTGGTCGATTCCGAGCGGATCATCACGCGCCTGCGCGCAGAAGGCTACCAGATCGCCCCGGACTATTCCGGCGCAGACCTGGTTCTGGTGAACACGTGCGGATTTCTGGATTCCGCGCGTGATGAGAGCCTTGAGGCGATCGGTGAAGCGATTGAAGCGAATGGCAAGGTTATCGTTACAGGCTGTCTCGGCGCCGAACCGGACGTGATCGAGAAAGCGCATCCCAAAGTGCTCGCGATCACCGGGCCTCACCAGTATGAGGCCGTGATGGACGCGGTCCACACGCACCTCACCCCGCCGCACAATCCTCACACCGACCTGGTGCCTGAAAGTGGCCTGCGCCTGACACCGCGCCATTACGCATATTTGAAGATCTCGGAGGGCTGCAACAATCGGTGCAGCTTCTGCATTATTCCGAAACTTCGCGGCGATCTTGCCTCCCGCCCGATCCATCATGTGCTGACCGAAGCCGAACAACTGGTCCGGGCCGGTGTGAAGGAATTGCTCGTGATCAGTCAGGACACGTCCGCCTATGGACTGGACGTGCGCTACAAGCCGGAAACTTGGCGTGGCACGGAATACCAGACGCGCTTCCTCGATCTGGCCAAGGGGCTGGGCAGCCTCGGCGTGTGGACGCGGATGCATTATGTCTATCCCTATCCGCATGTGGACCAGGTTATTCCGCTGATGGCCGAAGGCCTGATCACACCCTATCTCGACATTCCATTCCAGCACGCCTCCGCGCCGGTGCTGAAGGCCATGAAACGGCCCGCCAAACAGGACCGCGTACTTGAACGCATCCTTCAGTGGCGCCGGGATGTGCCTGACCTCGCCATCCGCTCAACCTTTATCGTTGGGTTTCCGGGCGAGACCGAAGAGGATTTCGAGATCTTGCTGGACTTCATCCGCGAAGCGAAGATCGATCGCGCAGGGTGCTTCCAATACGAAAACGTCGCCCATGCTGACAGCCGTGACCTGCCCGGTCATGTGCCAGATGAGGTCAAGGAAGCGCGCTGGCACCGCTTCATGGAAGTGCAGGCGAAAGTGTCTGCTGATCGCGCCGCTGCGCAGGTCGGAACCGTTCAGGACGTCATAATTGACGGCCCATCTGACTCGACCGGCGAAATGATAGGCCGCACCAAGGCTGATGCGCCGGAAGTCGATGCCGTGGTCTATCTGGAAAATGCAAGTCACCTGCAAGCGGGCGACATCGTCTCGGCGGCAATCACTGGAGCAGATGATTACGACCTGCTCGGACAGCTTGCCAGCAAGGACGGCTAACCCCTTAATCGTCGTCAACTTGTCTTCTGCAATGCCGACACCGGATAACAGAGCACACGCACGGGTTTTTTCGTATTATTGAAAAACAATATGTTGACTTATCGTTATTCGATACATCATACTTGCCTCATCAAATTGGAGGCACCCCCATGAAACCCGCGCTCATATCCCTGTCCGCCCTGTCCATCGCAGCCTTGCCGGCTCTGGCCGAGACTAAGGACTTCCCAGTCGGCTCCTTCTCCAGCATTGATGTGAATGGTGGTATCAAGGTCCTGTACGAAACCGGCGCTGAGACCACGGTCATTGTTGAACAGGCCGAAGGCGACTTTTCAGATATCAGCATCGAAACTGATGATGGAGAGCTGCAAATCGGCCGTGAAAGCCTCGGCTTCCTGAAATCCTTACGGGCCAATCTTCACGTGGATCTCGTCGAAGGCGACTTGCGGGTGAAGGTGAACGGAAAGCGCATGCCGTCCTACACGGTACGTGTAACGTCGCCGAGCATTTCCGAACTGGACGTGGCGCAATCCTCAATTCTTGAAGCCTCCGGGATCGATGCGGGGAAAATCGAACTGGACGCTTCTTCGAGCGCTAAACTGATCGTTTCCGGTCGCGCCGCTTCAGCCGACATGGACGCATCGTCTTCCTCCAGTATCGACGCATCCGACTTCATTGTCGGGGCAATATCGATCGAGGCAACATCAAGCGCGGATGTGATCGCTCATGCGGTCACCAATAGTCGGGCCAGAATCGACGCTTCCTCCAGCTCTGACGTTAAACTGGTTCTGGAAAGCACAGCAGATATCGATGTCGATGCCTCATCCAGCACCGATATTGTGCTCACCGGAACATGCGACGAGATTACGGTGGATGCATCGTCATCCGCCGACGTTGAAGCCAAGGATCTGTTGTGCAAGTCCGCCGAGATCGAAGCATCCAGTAGCGCGGACGTGTCCGTCAGCGTGACTGAGGCGCTGGAAGCCAAAGCGTCCAGTGGCGCCGACATCAACGTTCACGGCGCACCGACCCAGGTCGATATCACCGAGTCGAGCGGCGGCGATATTTCCATAAAATCCTGACACCGAGCATTATAGGAATCAGACCATGAGAAAATCAGTTATCATCGCATCCAGCATTGCTGCGTTTGCTCTATCCGCGTCACTCTACAGCGCATCCGCCGACACAACCCAAGTGTACAATCTTTCCGGATTTGATGAACTCGATATCTCCGCCGGTGTCTCCGTCAAATTCGTGCGTGCACCTCAGCATTCGATCACCGCTGACTTTGAACGGGGTGGCCCTGAAGATGTCAAAGTGCGCCTCGATGGAGATCGCCTGTATCTGTCCCGCAAATCCACAAAGGGGTGGGGTAACAAGGTGCGCGTCAAGTTCACGGTGACCGGCCCGGAGCTCAACGAGATCGAAGCCAGCTCTGGCTCGTCCCTGCTCGCGGAAGGATTGGAGTCCGGCCCTATGGAGATAGACGTTTCCAGCGGCGCAGCGGTTTCCGTCCACGGCGTATGCACACGCCTTGAGGTAAAAGCTTCGTCCGGCGGCAGTGCCAACGCAAAAGGGCTCACCTGTGAAACTGTGCAGGCCAAGGCCAGCAGCGGCGGATCAGTCAAGGCATATGCCAGCGACGCCGCATCGAGCAAGACGTCCAGCGGTGGCAGCGTCGATATCTACGGCAATCCCGAGTCGCGCTCGGCCAACAAGTCCATGAGCGGCGGATCTACCGCGTTCCATGGCGGCTGATCGAGTTGAGTATCGGAGGGAAACATGTCCCTCCGGTCCTACCCGATGTCGAAGTCTTCCGGGTTAAATCCAGGATTTGGCCATTCAAGGTTCAAATCTTCCAGCGCGCCACGTACGAGACGGGCGATCATGGCATTTCGACGAGTCCGGCTGTCTGCGGGCACAACATACCAGGGCGCATGCGGTGTCGAGCATCGCTCAACGGCGGTCTCATAGGCCGACATGAATTTTGCCCAATCCTTGCGATCATCCAGATCCGCCGGATTGAATTTCCAAAGTTTGTGAGGCTCGACAAGGCGCTCTGCGAGCCGGACGCCTTGTTCCTCATACCCGACATTCAGCATGCATTTGACGATGACGACGCCATTCTCCGTCATGTGTTTTTCGAACGCATTGATCTGCTCATACCGCCGTTCCACGTCTTCCGGGCTAGCGAAGCCACGCACTTTCACGACCAGCACGTCTTCATAGTGCGAACGATCAAAGATGCCGACATTGCCCTTTTTGGGCACGGCATTGTGAACGCGCCAGAGATAGTCGCGGGCCAGTTCGTTCTTGCTTGGCGCCTTGAACGCTTTCACCTCCATGCCAAGCGGCGTGGTGTCGGCGAAGACATTGCGAATGGTGCCCGACTTGCCTGCCGTATCCATGCCCTGCAGCACGACAAGCACGGACTGCTTCTTGTGGGCGTAGAGCATGTCCTTCAATTCGTTGATGACGGCCGCGTCCTTTTTCAGGCTGGTTTTGGCGTCTTCCTTGTCCGCAAAGAGATCAGGGTCCCGGGTCGGCCGCGCTGCCAGCGAGAAGGGTTCGCCCGGATTGGCAATGAGGTGCTGGCGGACTTGCGCGATATCGGGAATGTTCATGCGATCAGATTCTCCAAAAAGAAAGGCCGCACCAGTCTGGCGCGGCCTTTTAGATTGTTCAAGGAATTCAGTCCACTTACGAGGAGTAGAATTCGACCACCTGGGCTGGTTCCATCTGGACCGGATACGGCACGTCAGACAGTTCAGGCACGCGGACATAAGTCGCGCTCATGGCTTTCGGATCGACGTCCACATATTCCGGGATATCGCGCTCAGCGCTGCCGAGAGCTTCCAGAACGAGCGCCATGTTGCGGGACTTCTCGCGGATCTGAACAACGTCGCCCGGCTTCACGCGCGCGGAGCCGATGTTACAGCGGCGGCCATTGATCATGACGTGCCCGTGGTTGACGAACTGGCGGGCTGCGAAGATCGTCGGCACGAATTTCGCACGGTAGACGATGGAATCGAGACGCGATTCCAGCAGGCCGATAAGGTTCTCGGACGTGTTGCCCTTCATGCGGTTCGCTTCTTCATAGATGCGAAGGAACTGCTT
>NZ_DFME01000128.1:11240-18079 GCF_002375605.1 Hyphomonas sp. UBA3601
ACCTTGTTGCGGCGGTTCTGGCCGTGCTGACCGGGCTTGTAGTTACGCTTGTTGACGGGGGACTTCGGACGGCCCCAGATATTTTCACCGACGCGACGGTCGATCTTGTACTTCGCGCTGTGGCGACGTGACATGGTAGTACCTCATTGTCGACGCAGGTCGGTGGGCGGCGCTCATTCGCACCCACGATTTCAACGGCGGCCCTGCACCATCCCGTTTAGAGACGCCGGGTAAACCTCAAAACCATTGGCAGGTCAAGCCATTCCACTGCTACATACAATGCAAAAAGCGGGAGGAAAACATGGGCCAGGTCGACGGCAAAATCGCAATTGTAACGGGTGCTGGCAGCGGTATCGGTCGGGCATGCGCACTCGTGCTTGCTCGGGAAGGTGCCGCCATAATGGCGACCGACATTGATGACGAAGGTCTGAGGGTCACCGAGCGACTCGTCACAGATGCCGGAGGGCGCATCATCACCGCGCATCAGGACGTGACGGATGAGAGCATGTGGGAAGCAATCTTCAGCCAAACCGAGAACGCATTCGGGACACCATCTGTATTGGTCAACAATGCCGGCATCGCCATCGCAGGCGCGATCACGGATTTTACGCTGGATGATTGGCGCAAGCAGATGAGTGTGAATGTCGACAGCGTATTTCTCGGAACGCGCGCAGCGATGCGGTACATGGGTTCCAAAGGTGGTTCGATAGTCAACATTTCATCGGTTGCCGGCCTGCGTGGCGCAGCTGGGGCGAGCGCCTATTGCACATCGAAAGGGGCCGTTCGACTCTTTTCAAAGGCAGCGGCGGTCGAGTGCGCCCAGATGGGTACGGGCATCCGGGTCAATTCGGTGCATCCGGGCATCATCGATACGCCGATCTGGCAGAAATCGATCACCCGCATGACCGAGGCCATGGATGAAGAACGCGTCGCCGCGCTTACGGCGCAATCGGGTGCCAATCAGATGGACGTTGAGGCAATTGCGACCCAGTCAAGCCCAATGGGTCGGGCCGGACGGCCAGAGGAAGTCGCAGAATTGGTCCTGTTCCTGTCCTCGGATGCTTCCAGCTATATCAGCGGGCAGGAGCATGTGGTCGATGGCGCCATGACGGCGCGCTAGCGGCCAGTAGTGATACGCAACCGCGAAACTGCCCCCAAAAGCCTAGTCCGGCTTGACGGTGGTGCGGTATTCGCGGCTCGCATAGATCAGAGAGTTGCCATTGTCGCCGAGCACAGCGTCAACAACCTCACCGATGCAGACATGATGCGTGCCGACCTGATTGTGCGAAACCAGTTTGCACTCGAATGCCACGAGCGCTCCTGAGATGACAGGCTGACCAGACCAGCCCGGCGTCCAGTCTGCCCCATCAAATTTGTCCTTGAATTTGTGGGTCATGCGGCTGGCAAAAACATCTGCCACATCCGCCTGATTGTCCTTCAAGACGTTCACACAAAACGTGCCATTGCCCAGCAGAACCGGCGTTAGCGACGAGGATTCATTGATGCAGACAAGCAAGGTCGGTTTGGGCGTATCGGCGCTGACTGAGGACATTGCGGTTGCTGTCGTGCCCGCCCGACCAGCAGCGCCGTCTGTCGTGATGACATTCACGGTCGCTGCAACCAGGCTCATTCCTTCCAGGAAACGCTGCTTGAGAAGCGCGCGGTCTGTGAGGGGCTGCAAGTCATCTGTCATGGTCATCACTTTCGGTCACATCAGTAGTATGGCGTGGACGGGCGCCGACAAGAGGTTGCAGCGCATTGATTACACCACAGACGCAGCAAGGGACCGGCAAGATATGGTTGAAGACCAGGCCGCAGCCAAACTCTTTACACGAGACGCACAAAATATTCGTCATCAGCCCGGCTGGAAAAAAGAATTCATTGAGGCCCACACGTGCGGTGAGGCTTGCTTGGTACACAAACAACGCCAACAACAAGCTGCGCCCAGAATGGCGCGCTTGAAACCAGGCTGTCTTGAGAAAAATTGGAGCGGGCGAAGAGATTCGAACTCTCGACCCCAACCTTGGCAAGGTTGTGCTCTACCCCTGAGCTACGCCCGCATCCTTATTAGGGTATTCACGGCGTTGCCGCCGAGAGGCGTGATAAAGCGCATCAGCCCCGGCTTTGCAAGACGGAAATTCTGCGAAACTGCACAATTTCCAAACTGTCGGTCGGAGACTTGAGCAAACCTATCCCCGCAACACTGGACGTATCTGGTCGGGGCGCACTTCCCGGCCTTCAACATCAACAAATGCCGCTCGGATGGCACTCTTGGATCCCGCCTTCGTAAAGCTGATCGGAGGCGCCTCGCCCTGTCCGAGACAAGCGTCGCCCCATTGCGTCAGGCCGATCAGGATCGGCCGCAGCGAAAGGCCCGTGGCGGACAGAACATATTCCGGTCGGGCGCGCTTGCCAGGCGCCTTGTAAGGCTTTTTGGCCAGCAGGCCGGCATCCACAAGTTTCTTCAACCGCCCCGACAACACGGTTCTTGGGCATCCCAGCTCAGACTGGAAGTCATCGAAGCGCCGCACACCATAAAGTGCTGCGCGAAGGATGAGCAAAGTCCACCTGTCACCAATGAGGTCTATGGCTTTGGCCAAATTACAGGTGTCTGGCGGGACTGGCGAGCGGCGGACGAGCGGAATTTGGGACATAATTCATATCTGGATAAGTTCGCTTTTGAAATCCAGCCAGTTTCCCTATTCCTGCCTCATATTTTAAGGCAAATGCCCAGAGACTCACCACAAGGCGAAACAAATCATGCGGAAATCGATCTACTCTCCCTTGTTTGGCTTGGCCGTAGCCGCGTTTGTAGCCTGCGCGGTTCCAGCCGGTCCGCCGGCAATCGGTACGGCCCACACAAACCAAGGCCGGGGCCATCCTGCACTGTCGCCAGGTACGCTGAAGGCGCTATCCTGCCCCAGCGGGACATCTTATGTGGCACCGTCGGAGATCTCCATTGTTGCGGAATCCGTGCCACTATCTGAACGCGCCAACATTTCGCTGTTCCCAGGCGTCCGCTTCGCGCAGGGCTGGGCGCTCACTTCCCCCAATAAGAACTTTGGGGGATTGTCGGGTATTGAGCTACATGCCGACGGAGGCTTCCTGGCGGTTTCCGACATGGGCGCATTTGTCTGGATTGATCGTGACGGTGGTGAGCTGACCGGAACGGGCCGAATTGCATATATGCGGGGACAGGACAACGAGTTGCTCAAGGGCAAGACCGAGGGCGACTCCGAAGGGCTCGCCCTGAAGAATGGCGCTGCATATGTCAGCTTCGAACGTCGGCACCGTATCGAGGCATTCGATCTGAGCACTTGTGGCGCCGCCGCACGCGCCACGCTGGTCGCGGATCTGCCGAGCGAAATTGAAGGCACGGAAATCCGCGAGAATTCCGGCGCAGAAGCGCTATCTTTCGGAAAATCACTTCGTGCAGGATACGAACAGCTCATTGATGGCAAGTCGCCGATCGTCGAGCTTGTCCCGATCGGCAATGCTGTTACGCTTGTCGAACCGATCAATACCGATTTTGACAGTCCGCTCGTGGGCATGACAAACCGGATTGCGCTCGGCGATCAGTCGATGGCCGGATCCGTGGTTTACAGTCTACGCCGCAACTATAATCCCGTATTCGGTAACCGTTTGGCCGTGGAGGCCGAATATCAGGATGCTGGCGGGTCAAGCCGACGCGGTCTGTTTACGCTGTCCCGACCCATGAATGTCGACAATTTCGAAGGCATCACGGTTGAAACCCTGCCAGACGGCGTCCACCGCCTCTGGATTGTCTCAGACGACAATTTCTCGGATCGCCAGCGCACGCTACTTTTTGCCTTCGATCTTGTCGGGGAAGCACACTGAGACAATTCAACACGTGACCGCATGCTGGCCCCTTACAATCAGCGCGTCACCGAATTACATCATCAACCAGCATGAGGGCTGCTTCGTTTGCGACGGACTGATCTCCGGCGACCTTAATTTCCGTCAGGGAGCTGGCATTCTGGCTTGGGCCGTGGTCCGGGCTCATCCGGCGCCCACCTAGTATCTAGGTTGACGGGAGTGAATATGCCCCGCGGCGTTCGTGGTTCTCATGCGCTATTTTTCTGTGTGCCATAGTCAGGCGCCGAACAGCCAACCCGATGGATACTCTGATGGACAAGACCGACCTGCGACATCGGATGCGAACCCTGCGGGCCGAAGCGGCCGCGCGCGATCCTGATGGCGCAGATTCTGTGGCTGAAAAATTTCCGATGAAGCTGCTTGAACGCTATGGCCCGGTTGTCGCTGGATATGTGGCGATCAATGAAGAGCTTGATCCCGCGCCCCTAATGATGCGTTTGGCAAAGGCTGGCGCAGAATTATGTCTGCCCCGGATAGAGGACACTGGCGAACTGACCTGGCGCACATGGCATTTCGGCGAACCACTGGAGCGCCGGCCATTTGGATTGTCCGAACCGTCAGAAGATGCACCGCTGGCTCATCCGACGTTGATTCTGACGCCTCTGCTCGCCTTTGATGGCATGGGCAATCGGCTTGGCTATGGCAAAGGGCATTATGACAAGGCGTTTGAAAAGCTACGGGCACATGGCCGCGCATTTGCCTGTGCATTGGCCTACCCGGCCCAGCAGATCGACTCCGTCCCCAGCGAACCACATGATCAGCCGCTCGACTGGGCCGTCACACCAATTGGCTCAATTCCGCTATTCATGATGCGCAACATGAAAAGTCTGACACCCCCCCAAGAAAGCGGCTAAATCGGCTTGGGTATTGCTAATTTTCCGTTAAAGGTAAACGGAAGGTAAAGCGATGTCCCATTTCGGCCTCATTTCGGTAACCACGGCCAGAAGGACTGTGTCAGTTCTGGACGTTATGATGTTTGCCGTCGTATCTGCTGCACTTGTTACAGGTTTCGCCGTGAGTGTATCCGGTGGCCAGGACGCGCTCGCATCTTCATATCAACAAGCGCAGATTTACTATCCCGTTGAAAAACCCGCTGCCGCGGCGATCCAGGAACCGGTGGCTATCAAGCCCGCAGCGCCAACTGAGAGCAATCCCACAATCAAGCAGCTCGCCAAATCCGGTCATGGATTCCGGTCGACATTTGGATCAGAATCCATCGAGGACAAATTCTGGTTGTCTGAGACGCATGCGATTGACACCTTCTATGGCGGCAGGTGGGCTCCCGAAAACGCCATCACGACACCTCAAGGTTTGGCACTTCAAGTCAAACGCGAGCCAGAACAGGACATCCCGTTTTCCATTGCCGAAGCAAGATCAAAGCAACGCGTCGGTTATGGACGTTATGAGGCGGTGATGCAGGTCGGTAAGGGGTCAGGGCTGGTCTCGGCCTTTTTCACGTATACCGGACCCTATGCAGGCGATCCTCACGACGAAGTGGATATTGAGTTTCTGGGCAAAGACACATCAAAAGTGGAGTTCAATTACTGGCGGAATGGAAAGCACGGAAAGAATGCCAAGTTCGATTTGCCATTCGATGCGTCAGCCGCGCCACACCTCTACGCATTCGAGTGGTTGCCTGATCGGATCACCTGGTATGTCGACGGGGTTGCCTATTACTCCACCGAACCAGATGACGCGTTCATTCCGCGCACGTCCGGACGCCTCTATTTCAGTCATTGGACCGGCGTACCAAAGATGCAGGGATGGCACGGAAAGCCCAAATTTAAATCCGGTGAAGCCACCATCGTGAGCTGCACGTCATTCACGCCAGTCAATGAAAGCACCCAGACATGCGGGGACAGTTTCCGGCCAACCCTCGCAGGTACGGCCGAAAACCACATCTACGCTACTTTGAGTCCTTGAGAATCTGCTCGCGCGCAACCGGCAGCAGTTCTGCCATCTGCTCGCGAATACGAGCATCGGTGCGATCTATGCCAGCCGTATCGAAGTCACCGCGCACCTTGCGGAACACGTCGTCATCGCCCGCTTCTTCAAGATCGGACAGTACGACCGTCTTGGCATAAGCCTCAGCATCTGAGCCTGTCAGACCCATGAGATCGGCGGCCCAGAGACCGAGCAGCTTGTTTCGGCGCGCCATGACCTTGAATTGGGTTTCCTGATCAAAGGCGTATCGAGCCTCCTCGGCGCGTTCGCGATCGTCAAATGTGCTCATGAGAAAGGCCTTTCTGAACGGTGGTAATTCACCAGTGCATATAGTCGTTGAGTTAAGGTGTGCGCAATAATTGTTTCTTTGCCCAGATTGGCGTAACAGTCGCGCTTTCTGGGGTGGCTGAAAACGATTCCTGTTACAGCGATCCGGTACCGTCAGGAGATCCGTCCGCATGAGCAAGAAGCGCATTATCTATGAGGGCAAGGCGAAAATCCTTTATGAAGGGCCGGAGCCAGGCACCCTCATCCAGTATTTCAAGGATGATGCAACCGCCTTCAACGCGCAAAAACGCGCGGTTCTGGATGGTAAAGGCGTTCTGAACAATCGCATCAGCGAATTCATGATGACACGCCTGTCGGCCGTTGGAATCCCCACCCATTTCATCCGCCGCCTCAATATGCGCGAGCAGCTGGTCAAGAAGGTCGACATCATTCCACTGGAAGTAGTCGTGCGGAATGTGGCGGCTGGCACGCTCTCCAAGCGTCTCGGAATTGAGGAAGGCCAGGTCCTGCCCCGGCCCATGGTGGAGTTCTATCTGAAGGACGACGCGCTAGGTGATCCATTGGTCACAGAAGAGCACATCGCCGCCTTCGGATGGGCCGCGGCTCAGGAATATGATGATCTGATCGCCATGTCGCTCCGCGTAAACGACTTTATGTCGGGCCTGTTCGCAGCGGTCGGCATTCGGCTAGTAGATTTCAAACTGGAGTTC
>NZ_DFME01000128.1:18231-34061 GCF_002375605.1 Hyphomonas sp. UBA3601
CCGCCACTATGAGGGCGATAGCGATGTGCCGCGCATTTTGTTGGCTGACGAGATCAGCCCCGACAGTTGTCGACTTTGGGATTTCGAGACCGGTGACAAGCTCGACAAGGACCGGTTTCGCCGTGACCTCGGCGGCGTGACGGAAGCCTACGCGGAAGTAGCCCGGCGTCTCGGCATCCTGAAAGAGTCCGGCGAGAGTGACAATGTGGTGAGCTTCACCAACGGCAAGTAAGCCCTTTGTACCACGCCGCCGAGCAAGAGACCTTACCCAATGAGCCAAGATACAAAAACCAAGATCCGCTCCAAACTATCATACATGAACGGTCGAAAGCCGGTCTTTGCCACGGCACTTGTTCTTGTCGGCATGGCTTACGCGGTAAGCTTGTTTCAATAGGACTGAAATCGGGCTATGGGGGCCCGACTCAGACTTCCCAGGAGACCTCTCATGAAAGCCATCGTCCACGTCGCGCTGAAGAATGGTGTTCTGGACCCGCAGGGCAAGGCCGTTGCGGATACGCTCGCGCGTATGGGCTACAAGGAAGTCGAGGCCGCCCGGATTGGCAAAGTGATCGAACTCGACCTTGAGGATGGACTTTCGTCCGATGCGGCCGAAGCCCGCGTCAGAGAAATGTGCGAGAAGCTGCTGGCAAACACCGTTATTGAAAGCTACCGCTTCGATCTCGTCAGTTAGGCTGACTTTTCAACTACTGAGCCACATCCGGTCGTAAGCATTACGACATCCAGTTATGCCGATCGCATATGTGAGCGAATAATCACTTGCATCTAGATGGATCTGCGCCTAGATTGGTATCAGAGACATGGAGGGCCAGATGGCGAGACCATCAAGTACAGATCAATCCAAGACAAAGCCTCGCGCCCGGAATGCGCGGCCGAAGATCGAACGCGCAGCGCTGAAACTTTTCATTCATGAAGGGATCGATGCTGCCACGACACGCGAAATCGCCGAAAAGGCCGGCGTTTCGGAAGGGGCACTCTATCGCCACTACAAGGGCAAGGACGAACTTGCACTGTCCCTGTTCATGGAAACCCATAATCGCCTGGGCGCGATGATGGCGCAGGCCCTCTCGGCGGATGGCTCACTCGAAGAAAAGGTTCATGCAGCTGTCGAAGCCTATTGTGCCCTGGCGGACGAAGATTTCCTGCTGTTCTCGTTTCACCTCGTCTCGCTCAATCGTTTCCTTCCCTATGACAAGCGCCGCGAAGATGATCCGGTCTCAATCACTGAAAAGATAATTGCCGGCCTGATTGCGGACGGACATATTCCAAAGGGCGACCCGGCGCTGAAAGCCGCCATGGCGCTTGGCGTGGTCATGCAGGCTGGCCAGAACAAGATTTACAACCGCCTGCCCGGACCATTTTCCCAGCACGTTGACGCGTTGTCTCGCGCGGTTCTGTGCGTCTTGAATTCCTAGTGATCAGATAGCGAAGGAGCCCCTGCAATGCGCGGCCTCGTCTTCACAGTCGTCTATTATATTCTCTCTGTTCTTTACGTGCTGGTATCGCTGCCTTTCCTGATTTTTCCGGGGCGCGGCCCTGTCCGCATGATCATCCGCAGCTATACACGGGCGATGAATCTGAACCTTCGCATCGTCGCCGGAATTCGCAAGGAAGTACGTGGACGAAGCAACCTTCCGGACGGTCCCTTCATCCTCGCGGCGAAGCACCAAAGCTGGGGCGACGGATACCTCATCTACCCGGAAGTGAAGAATCTTGCGTTCGTGACCGGCGACCATTTGGAAAAGTTTCCACTGGTCGGCGGAATTCTGCGAAAGCTGGGTGCCATCGTCATCGATACTTGCGGCGGCGGGGATCGCAAAGCGGCCTCGTTGAAGGAAGGCATGGTTCGCGCCCGTGACGAAGGCCAACGGGTACTGATTTATCCTGAAGGCCACCTCGCGCCGGTCGGGTACCATTTTCGCTACAAGGCGGGGGTCTGGCATATGGCGCAGGCAATGAATGTTCCGGTCATTCCCGTCGCCACCAATATTGGCGTGTTCTGGCGCCAGCAGGAACGCGACAAAACTGCCGGCACCGCGATCATTGAATTCCTGCCCCCTCTGGATCCGAATCTGCCTAAAGCAGAATTCCTACGGACCCTAACCGAGACCGTGGAGCTGCACACAGCAAGACTCGTGGCCGAGGCAACTGGTGCGCCGGTAGAGCCGAGCATCCTCATTCCGGATCCTCCAAAGGGCATGGAAGCAAGCCCTAGCTCCGACGACCTGACGGCTTTTGGAAAGCCGTGAGACTCACCGCTCAACATAAACTTTACACACACAAGAATTATTGATAAACAATAATTGCTCAGGCGATCCCGGGGGCCATATCGGGATTGAACAAATGACGAAATCAAAATCGAAAACAGCAATCGGCCTGTTGGTAGCCGTTGTTGCAACCGCTTATCTGCCTGCCTCCGCGACCGGATGGAAAGTTTGGGACGGACACAATGAAAAGGCGCCTCGCGCCATCCTGACGACCACCGCCGATCAAGCTGGCGCAGTGCTCGTATGCGCGCCAAACGGCCAGATGTCCGCCATTCTATCGCTTGAGGCGGGCGATATTTCTGATCAAATCGACAAGCATGCCACATACAGACGAGGAGAGACCGCTTCAATCATGGCGGGCGACACACCTGGCGTCGAAACAGTTGTTCAATACGCTCCGGCAAACAGCACAATCGAGATCGGGTCGCACAGCCCGGCTGCCAAGATCTACAACTCCGTCATTCGGGGAGATACTGTCAGTGTCTCAGTTGAACATGCCGGTAAAGTTGAGACGAAGTACCCAGAGCCGGATGATGCGTTCAAAGCATTCGCAAAAACCTGCAACGCCGCCCGCGCGGCGAGTGCGAACTAGGTTTCTCTCAAAGAGTGCGTATCGGTTCGGTTAAGGGTTGACGAGCCAGCATGGCTCATGCCCAATCTTGGGGAAGCACGCCTCAAGGAAAGCCCAATGTTCAAATACCTGATTACTGTAGCTGCCATGGTGATGGCAGCTACACCTGCACTCGCCGACTCAGCACCACGCGTCTGGACCCAGGAAAAAGATCAGTTGATCGGGGTCGACAGTTCAGATGCCGGCAAGGACCCGAACTTCAAAAGCCTGGTTCGGATCATAAAGGCGGAAGGCGGTGACCACCCGACCATCCAGCTGAGCTGCCAGATTACGACGAGTGGATACAAAGCCCTGAATTTCAGCGTCCAGCTCGATCCGGAAAACACCTATGAAGATGATGCTGATCGCAGTCCGCGCTTCCATCATATCTCAGGCATAATGGAGATCCGCGACGAGAAATTTCCGGACCGATACGCGTTTCATGCCAAATCAACCAAGCTGATCCCGCTTAGCCGTGAGGTGCCTTCGCGCATCTACAATTCCGTCGTGCGCGGAGACCAGGTGCAGCTGAAGGTAAAGGGCAAGAAGCGCGATCTTGCCTTGCCGGAAAAGAACGACGTATTCGTCGCCTTTGCCAAATTCTGTCCGGTCACCAATGGTGGCAAGTTTGATGTCTCGGTCTTTGAAATCCTGAAGGGCATGGATCTGAGTCCAAATCTCTGAGCGTGTAACTGTAACCTGCGCCTCACATTACTACGCTCCTTTCTGACGAGATAGATTCCATGACCCTGTCTTTGCCCAGGCTTTTTGCCTTGCTTTTTCTGAACGTTTTGTTGGTACAATCCGTGATGGCTGATGAGCCAAGAACCGCGGAACCCTCGGCAACACCCTCATGGGTGCCAGCATCTACGCTTAGTATTGAATATGATAGCAAAGATCCCGGTCGGTCCCCTGACTTCACGATGACTACGCGGGCGATCCGCTCATCCGGCTCGGAAAACTCGCCGATTGTATTTTCATGTGCGGTTTTCTCGGATGGCCGGTCTCGGATATACGCATCAATTCAGCTGAATCCGGGAGATCCCATACATAAGGACGTCAAACGTTTCGGGCAGGGTCGCACTCGTTTTGCGAAAATTGAAATCGATGGTGAGCGGTTTTCAACGTTGCTGATCTATCGCCGTCGGTCAAATACGGTTCATGTTAGTCCGCTCACTTCCACAGCACCGAAATTATACAATGCCGTTTTGAAGGATGCTGAAGCGACACTGATCATGGGTTCAAAAACCTATATGATCAATCTACCATCAAGGGATGATGTCTTCACTTATTTCGCAACGTCCTGTCCTGTCACGAACGGCGGAAACGTTGAGCGTTGGAACAGCGAACTCCTCAGAAAACCGCCGGTTCAATTACAAGCACGATAGTACATTTCAGAGCGGCCTTCATTCAGACCGCAGTCAATGCATCTCTCCAGCGTTCGCATTTCGCTTCGTATCGTATCGCCGCATAGGCCGGGCTGGTAGAAGGTGCGCTTCTGACAACTAGTTCTTGGAAAACTGGCGCAACATATCTCTCAAAGCTGCTTGACGCCTTTCCCCCATTAAGGACCACGCGCTGAATATGGGGATGATGCGCGAAGAACCTCTCGAAGTCGTTTGGCACCTCGTCCTTTATGTTTGAATCCAGACTGCCTTCGCGATGGCAAAGCTTCAGCACATCCCAGACTGCCACGCCCTGCTCTTTCAGGATCGTCGTGCGCTCGGCATAGGGCCGCTCCAACCCGGCCCCATAGACATCTCCCATTATGCGCCAGAAAGCGTTCCTGGGGTGTCCGTAATACTGATTGGCTTCCAGTGAGGCGATGCCTGGCATGCTGCCCAGGATCAGGATACGCGCATCTGAATCGGCTATGGGATCAAAGCCCTGAACAATCATCGGCCTTACCTGCCCCGCAGGCTATACCGTCGCCGGGATAATCGTCACGCTCTCTCCACAACCACAGGCATCGGTCTGGTTCGGGTTACGAAAGACAAATTTCTCATGCAGCGGTGTGACTTCATAGTCCACTTCGCTGCCGAGCAAAAACAGCACAGCCTTGGCGTCGATCAGGATGGTGACCCCATTATCCTCGACCACTTCGTCCAGCGGCTCGGGCGCCATGGCATAGTCCATGACATATTCCATGCCCGCACAGCCGCCATTCTTGACGCCGACACGCAGGAATCCTGCGCCGCGTTCCTGCATGATCTCCTTCACGCGCATTGCAGCAGCGTCGGAAAGCTTCACGGGCTTGGGTCTGGGTCTTCTGGCCATGACAATCACATAGGAACGAAAGCGTTCCGGTTCAATTAAAGCATGTTTAGCGCAAGACGGGCTTCGTCCGACATGCGCGACGGGTCCCAGGGCGGATCGAAGGTAAGGCGAACCTCCACATCCTGCACACCATCAACGGTGCGCGCGGCAGTTTCGATCCAGCCCGGCATATCGCCGGCAACTGGACAGCCCGGCGCCGTCAATGTCATGTCGATATCGACCTTGTAGTCGTCATCTATGTCGACCTTGTAGATCAGGCCGAGTTCGTAGATGTCGACTGGAATTTCCGGATCGAACACCGTTTTGAACGCTGTGATCAGATCATCGGTGATCCGGTTCAGCTCATCTTGCGGAATCTTCGACCCTGCTTCCTCGGAGGAAACATCAACCATGTCGCGAGATGTCATATCGTCTGCCATGCCGTCACCTATACCAGCATTTCCCGCGCCTTGGCGAGCGCTTCAATGAACGCGTCCACTTCGGCGAGAGTGTTGTAAACTGCGAAACTCGCCCGCGCCGTTGCGCTGACGCCCAGATGCTCCATCAGGGGCTGGGCGCAATGGTGGCCGGCGCGGACAGCGATACCGTACCGGTCGAGAATTTGAGCAATGTCATGAGGGTGTGCCCCTTCGAGGCTGAACGCCAGCACGGCACCCTTGTGCGGCGTCTCACCATGGATGGTCAGGCCATTTACGCCCCTGAGTCCCTCATAAGCGCGCGCGTACAGCGCATCTTCATGCGCCTTCACATCTGCATGATCGAACGCCGTCATCCAGTCCAGCGCTGCTCCCAGTCCGATAGCCTCGAGGATTGGCGGTGTACCTGCCTCGAATTTGTGAGGCGCCGTATTGTAGCTCACCCGGTCGCGGGACACGATTTCGATCATCTCGCCGCCCCCCTGATAGGGCCGCGCACGATCCAGCGCTTCTGCTGTCCCATAGAGCGCGCCGATGCCCGTCGGGCCATAGAGTTTGTGCCCGGTCATGACATACCAGTCACACCCGAGCGCCTGAACATCGACCTGCAAATGGACCGCAGCCTGGCTGCCATCGGCCAACACTTCAGCGCCAACTTCATGCGCGAGGCGGCAAATCTCGGCCATGTCCGTCACGCTGCCGAGCACATTGCTCATATGGGTAATCGCGACCATACGCGTTTTCGGACCAATTGCTTCCGCCAGGTCTTTCATGTCCAGCGAACCATCTTCGTTCAGGCCCACCCATTTCAGGACAGCGCCATGGCGCTCCCGCAAGAAATGCCACGGAACGATGTTGGAATGATGCTCCATGATGGAGAGGACAATCTCGTCGCCAGGCTCAATCCGGGCGGCGAGCGCAGAGGCGACAAGGTTGATACCTTCCGTCGACCCCTTGGTGTATACGATATTTTCTGTCGACGGCGCGTTGAGAAATGCTCGGACTTTCTCACGCGCGGCCTCATAGGCCTCGGTGGTCTCGTTCGACAGGGTGTGAATGCCACGATGCACATTGGCATATGCCGTGCGCGACTGGTTTGCGATCTTGTCGATCACCGCATTCGGTTTTTGCGCACTGGCAGCATTGTCCAGATACACCAGCGGCTTGCCATTCACTTCACGTGACAGGATCGGGAATTCCGCGCGGATCGCATCGATGTCGAAGTAACGGCTCATACAGCGGCCAGCCAGGCTTCGGCTTCCGCGCGCAGCACTTCCTCTAGCGCGCCAGCTTCAGCAAATGCTTCGGCGACGAAGGCTTGTGTCAACAGGGCGCGGGCCGTCTTCTCCGGCAAGCCGCGCTGGCGCATGTAGAATAATTGGTCATCATCAAGCGCGCCGCTCGTATTGCCATGCGCGCACTCGACATCGTCCGCATAGATCTCAAGCTCGGGCTTCGCGAAGACAACCGCGCCGTCTTCCAGCAACAACGCCTTGTGCTGCATGTCGGCATCCGTGTACTGGCCTGCCGTACGGGGAACAAAGAATTTCCCCTGGAACACGCCGGTGCCGCCATTCAGGACAGCGCCCTTTGTCAGCTGCCGGGTTACACAGGAGTTGGCCCCGTGACGCACATGGGTGGTAAAGTCCGTATGCAGATCCTTTCCGACAAGATAGGCGGCATTCAGCGTCGCCTTTGCACTTGGCTCTTGGTGCGTAACGCGCGTTTCGAGCCGCGCAACCTTGGCGCCAAAGGCGAGTGAGGTCTGTGTATAGTGCGAATCCGCGTCGAGATGGACGAGCGCCGTTGAAGCAATCGTCTCTTCTGACGTACCGCGCTGATAGACCGTCCGGTTGACCGCGCTGCCTTTCTGGAGACCAAACTCGATTACGGAGGATGTCAGCCCCGCCCCGCCCAGATGGCTCTCCGATACGGTGAGCGCCATATCGGAGCGAACCACGACAACAACACGCGCGAAATTCGCTTCTCCTTCGCCGCTGAACTGGAAATGGAGACGCGGAAGTTCTTTCGAGGTCACTTCCAGCAACAGGGTTGCGGGTCTGGCCTTGCCGCCAGACAGGGATGCTGCCAACGCACCGAGCGGCACGTCTTCGGCCGCTCCCAAGGCCTGAGCTTCGTCTTTCTCGAAAACGTTCAGCCCGTCCGGAATATGGTCTGGCGGGAAATAGCCATTTGGCGAGAACCGGAAGACCAGTGCGCCAGCATGCGGAATCGGATCGTGCGAGGGCGGCGTGGAGGGACGGTCGAGCCCCTGCAGCGCCACCTTGAAGTCGGTCCATTTCCACGCTTCCAGCCGGCGATGCGGCAGTCCCGTCCTGGAGAACGCCTCAAACAGCCGCTCGCGGCGGGAATCTTCCGGTTGCATGCCATAGCGCGCGACCAGCTCCAGCTCCGCCGTCGTCGGATTGGCAATCATGTCCCGCAGGGCTGTGGTCACGCCACCTCCCCGAGGATGCCTTCATATCCTTCTTTTTCCAACCGATGCGCCAGTTCCGGGCCACCGGTTGCCACGATACGGCCTTTGGAGAGGACGTGCACCTTGTCCGGCTGGATGTGGTCCAGCAGGCGCTGGTAGTGCGTGATGACCAGCATGCCGCGATCTGGCGAGCGCATCGCATTCACGCCGTCAGCCACCGTCTTCAGCGCATCAATGTCGAGCCCGGAATCCGTTTCATCCAGGATCAGGAAGTTCGGTTCCAGCATCATCATCTGGTAGATTTCCAGGCGCTTCTTCTCGCCGCCAGAGAAACCGACATTGAGCGAGCGCTTCAGCATTTCTGCATCCAGCTTCAAGGCCTTGCCGATTTCGCGGGACTGTTTGATAAAGTCCGGCGCAGATATCTCGTCTTCGCCACGCGCCTTGCGCTGTGAATTCATGGCCGCCCGCACAAAGGTCATGACGGGGACGCCGGGAATTTCGACGGGATACTGGAAAGACAGGAAAAGTCCCTTGGCCGCCCGCTCTTCCGGATCCATATCCAGAATGTCTTCACCATTCAGCGTCGCGCTTCCGCCCGTCACCTCATAGCCGTCGCGACCGGTCAGCACATAGGACAGGGTCGATTTGCCGGCGCCATTCGGCCCCATGATTGCGTGGACCTCGCCTTTCGGCACGTCCAGCGTCAAGCCATTGATGATCGTCTTGGCGTCATCGTCTTCACCGACAGTCGCGGTCAGGTTTTCAATCTTCAACATGGTGCGCATGTAAGCTCCCTAGCCCGGTGCGAAAAGCCCCGGATGCAGGAAATGGCCCGTATAACCGCTTGAAACAGGTCTGGCGGTCCGATTCTTCGGTTTTGCCGCACCTGGCCTCGGGTTTTTCAGGCGTCACGCTGGGACAGCATGTCAGATTCGCGGACCGAAAGGGTTTCGGTCCAGAGCGTCAGTGACGTGCATAAACCTGCGGCGTTCAGTTCGGCCTTGAGAATACCGTCAGTGCGGTACGGTTCATCCAGGGCCTCAATCAGTCCCCCGGCCTTCCAATGGGCCCAGTTATCCGCAATTTTTCCCACCTTGAACGACACGTCCACGATCCGCGCCCAATTCTCGGCAAATACAGCAACGATCTTCTCTACGCCGGTTACCGGAGCATTGAACGGCGTTTCGAACAATTTTGCGTCTTCACTCAACAGGGACTTGAGAAGCGCGACATCTCCGCCCTCCTGCGCCCGTGCATAGGCATTGAGCCAGTCTCCGAATGCGTCCGGATCAGCCAACGCTGCCCTCCAGGCTCACCTTGAGCAGGCTCTGGGCCTCGACCGCAAACTCCATTGGCAATTCCTGCAGCACTTCGCGGACAAAACCGTTCACCAGGAGCGCAACCGCTTCCTCTTCTCCGATGCCACGCTGGCGGACATAGAACATCTGGTCGTCCGACAGTTTGGTCGTCGTCGCTTCGTGCTCCAGTTGGGCATCAGCCCGGCGGTTCTCGACGTAGGGCACAGTGTGCGCGCCGCAGCGATCCCCGATCAGCAAACTGTCGCACTGGGTGAAGTTGCGCGCCTTGTCGGCCTTGCGGTTGATCGAGACGAGGCCGCGATACGTGTTGTTGGACTTGCCAGCCGAGATGCCCTTGGAGATGATTCGGCTGCGCGTGCGCTTGCCGAGATGGATCATTTTGGTGCCAGTATCGGCCTGCTGACGGCCATTTGTGACAGCGATGGAGTAGAATTCGCCCACACTGTCATCGCCGCGCAAGATACAGCTCGGATATTTCCACGTCACGGCCGACCCCGTCTCGACCTGCGTCCAGCTGATCTTGGAGCGGTCGCCCCGGCAATCGCCGCGCTTGGTCACGAAATTGTAGATCCCGCCCTTGCCGTTCTCGTCGCCCGGCCACCAGTTCTGGACCGTTGAATACTTGATCTCGGCGTCTTCCAGCGCGACCAGCTCGACCACGGCGGCATGAAGCTGGTTCTCGTCGCGCATCGGCGCGGTACACCCTTCGAGATAAGAGACGTAGGCACCCTCATCGCACACGATGAGCGTTCGCTCGAACTGGCCGGTGTTTTCGGCGTTCATGCGGAAATAAGTCGACAGTTCCATCGGGCAGCGGACGCCCTTGGGCACATAGACAAATGTTCCATCAGAAAAGACGGCGCTGTTCAGCGTCGCAAAGAAATTGTCCGACTGGGGCACGACAGTGCCGAGATACTTCTTCACAAGATCTGGATATTCGTGAACTGCCTCGGAAATCGACATGAAGATCACGCCGGCCTTTTCCAGCTCCTTGCGGAAGGTCGTGGCAACAGAGACAGAATCGAACACCGCATCGACGGCAACGCGGGGCGTTTCGCGTGCGGTGGCTGCGGTTTCTGCCGCGCCTTCGACACCGAGCAGAACTTCAGCTTCGCGCAACGGGATACCGAGCTTTTCGTAGGTTTCGAGAATTTCCTTCGGAACGTCGTCAATCGACTCATACTTCGCGCCGGATTTGGGGGCGGCGTAGTAGTAGTAATCCTGATAATTGATGGTCGGATAATTGACCATCGCCCAGGTCGGCTCTTCCATGGTCAGCCAGCGCCGATAGGCCGCTAGGCGCCACTCGAGCAGCCATTCCGGCTCTTCCTTCTTGGCTGAGATGAAACGGATCGTATCTTCGGACAGGCCTTTTGGCGCCATGTCCATTTCGATGTCTGTGACAAACCCCGCAGAGTAATTCTCCGACTCGAGCGCCTTCGCGGCGTCGACCGTGCCCTGGTCAATGCTGTCCTTCACCTTCACTTCGGTGCAGTCCTCATCATGATCTTCCATACCGCCGCAGCAATCCATCCTATCCTACCTTCCCGGGTCCCGGAGCGCGATGCCCGCATCATACGGCCGGTTCGGTTCCTCAAGCCCGCGATGGCACATGCTGCGCGCGTCAACCGAACGAGCCTCCGCACAATCGCGGTGTGCGGCGCTACCAAGAGTGAATTTTCCGATCGGCTTGATCATCGCGCAGCCGGACAAGCCTACTGCGCAAGCCAGTATGCCAAAGGGCAGAGCGTGTCGTTTGAGTGAGACCATCAGGCCGTTTCCTTCAATACCGTCCGCCGGGCTGCGTCGAGCCAGGCATCTGCCACACCGGTGAAATCCTCCGGTGTGCTGTTCCATCCAAAGCTGGTGCGGATTGCCGATTCCGCAAGGGCGTCAGATGCGCCCATCGCCAGCAATACGAGCGAGCGCTTCACCTTGCCAGACGAACATGCAGATCCGGCCGAAATGCACACACCTGCCAGATCCATCGCCATGACCTGCGTTTCCGCCGCAAAGCCGGGCTTGGCGAAGTTCGATGTCCCAGCCAGCCGCTCAGCGGCCTTGCCCATGATCGTCACGCCCGCCTCGCGCTCGAGACGCGCCTCCATATCATTTCGATACGCGGCCAGCATAGCATATTTCGGCAAATCTCTCACGGCAGCCTCCACCGCCGCGCCAAAGCCCGCTTGCGCAGCAACATTCTCAGTGCCGGACCGCAACCCACGCTCCTGCCCGCCGCCATGGGTCACGGCCTTCAGCGGCGCACCCGCCCGGTGCCACAGCGCGCCTGCGCCCTGCGGGCCGCCAATCTTGTGCGCCGACAGGCTGAGATAGTCGACGCCGAGCAGGCCGACATTGACCGAACTCTTACCGAGCCCCTGCACCGCATCGCAAATCGTCAGACCGCCTGCCTCGCGCACGATACGAGCAGCTTCTCCCACTGGCTGGATCACGCCGGTCTCATTATTGGCGAGCATCAGGCACAGAACCGGTGTGCCCAATTTGGCGTGATCCCAATCCGAAAGCTGATCTTGCAACTGGTTCAGGTCCAACGTCCCGTCGGGCCTCACATAGGCGGTCCGCACTTGCACCCCAGAATGGGCGGCAGCCTTGGTGACGGCCTCATGCTCAATCGCTGAAACCAGGAAGGTGCAATGTCCATCGAGCGCTACGGCAACACCATGAATCGCCAAATTGTCCGCTTCGGTGCCACCACCCGTCAGAATGACGTCTTCCGCCCGGCTACCGATCGCGCCCCCAATGGCCAAGCGGGCCCGCTCCAATACGCCGCGCGCCGCCCTTCCGGCCGTATGGACGGACGACGGATTGGTCGCGCCCATGCCCCATACATCCAGCATCGCCTGGCGCGCTTCAGGCCTCAAAGGCGAGGTCGCATTGTGATCTGCATATATCATAGGACTGGATATACTCACTTATCGGCGATTTTGCAGGTGTAGAAAAATTTGCATTTCGCAGTTCAAATGGCTTATGACCGCGCCCTTCCCCCGAGACCAGCGAGTATAACATGGCAGAACTCATCATTCCGGGCCCTCAGGGCCGCATCGAAGCCCGTTACACCGAGCCGCCGCTTCCCGGCGCGCCGATTGCGCTAATCCTCCATCCTCACCCGAAAGCGGGCGGCACGATGCAGGATCCTATCTCCATCATGCTGTATCAAATGTTCGAGCGTCATGGGTTCGGCGTGCTTCGCTACAATTCGCGTGGCGTAGGCCGCAGCCAGGGTCAGTATGATCAGGGCATTGGTGAACTCGAAGATGCCGCCTTCGTTCTGGACTATGTCGAAAACCTCGCAGAGAGCCCGCGTTTTGTCTGGTGTGCCGGCTACAGCTTCGGGGCGTGGATCACGTTGCAGTTGCTGATGCGCCGCCCGGAGATTGACGGCTTCCTCGCCATCTCTCCCCCGGCCAACCACTATGACCTTTCCTTCCTGGCACCATGTCCGGCATCCGGCCTGATTGTATCCGGCGATTCCGATTCAATCTCATCGCCTGAAGATGTTGAGCGTGCGCTGACCAAAGTGCGCGTTCAGAAGGGCGAACAGATCGACCGCACGACGGTCAAAGGTGCGAACCACTTCTATCAGGACAAGCGCGACGAACTGATCGGGCTCTGCGAAGATTACCTGCTACAGCGCCTTGCCGCCGCAGAAGAAAAGCTCCGCCTCGAAGCCGAGGAAGACTAGAAAATCAGCTTCCCGCCCCGCGTCGGGGCGGGAACACCAGTGGTCGATGGCCAACTGATCGGCAATCCGCGCGCAGTTCGCGCGGCCAGGAAGGCAAATGCCTCCGCCTCGATCGAATCTCCCCGCCAACCAACCGCTTCTGCCGAATGCACTTCGCACCCAGCCGCGCGTGCCAACGCAGCCATAAGGACAGGATTGTGCCTGCCGCCACCGCACACGATCAGGCGCGCTGGATATTCCGGCAGCTGGGAAAGACCAATCGCGACGGCGCGCGCCGTAAACTCGGTCAGCGTAGCCGCGCCGTCCTCGACGGATAGACCGCGCACCATACTGGCGTTGAAGTCGTATCGGTCCAGAGATTTTGGCGGTGATTGGTCAAACCAATCATGATCCAGGAGCTGAACGAGTAAGCCGTCATGCACGCGGCCAGCCCCAGCAAAACGACCGCCCTCATCATGAGTCCCCAGGCCATGTCCCTCAATCCATTCATCGATGGGTCCGTTCGCCGGGCCTGTGTCAAACGCGACGAGGGAGCCATTACTCATACGAGCGGTAATGTTCGCAACACCGCCAAGATTGAGAACGCATGCCGCGTCGCCGCCGAGGCGCTCTAGCAGTGCGGCATGATACGCGGGTGCAAGGGGTGCGCCCTGCCCGCCGGCGGCCACATCATCAGACCGAAAGTCATAAGCGAGCGCGACACCAAGCGCAGCCTGCATAGCGGGGCCGTCGATGAGTTGAAGGGTCGCCCCGGCCTGATTTCCCTTGGGTGCGCGATGCAACACGGTCTGACCGTGGACACCCGCAAGACGGGGCGCAGGCCCCGTCCAAGTCGCGAGCAACTGCTCCCATGTCTCAAAATGGGTGCGGGTAACAACCGAACACGCCGCATTGAAAACACCGTCCGGCTGAGGGCCAACCCAATTCCACGCGCGTGCAGCATCGGTGGCGCGCTGCAGTGCGGAGCGCTCTTCAGGTGTGTATTTACGCTCCGCAGTCGCTCCGAATTCCAGAACCTTTTCGCCATCAGTCAGTATCAGCGCTGCGTCAACGGCGTCCAGCGACGTGCCAGACATGAAGCCCGCCACCCAATACGGTTCAGATTTTTCACTCACAGAGTTCAAGATATCAGTTTTCCATGTTACGCGCGGCAGCTTCACGGAGACACGAGAAGATGAGCGAATACAAGTCAGAATTCCTGAAAACCCTGTCAGAGCGCGGTTACCTGAAACAGGTCACCCATCCGGCAGAGGTGGATGCCTATTGCGCCAAGGGGATTCCGACTGGCTATATCGGCTTTGATGCGACGGCAGACAGCCTGCATGTCGGCTCGCTCTTACAGATCATGATGCTTCGCCACCTCCAGAAGAGCGGCGGTAAACCCATCGTGCTGATGGGCGGCGGCACGACCAAGGTGGGCGACCCGACCGACAAGGAAAAGTCGCGCCCCTTGCTGACCGACGAGCAGATCGCGGCCAACATGGAAGGCATCAAGAAGGCCTTCCAGCCCTTCCTGACCTTCGGCGACGGGCCGACCGATGCGATCATGGTCAACAATGACGACTGGCTCGGCAAGCTTGGCTACCTCGAAATGTTGCGCGAAGTTGGCGTGCACTTCACCATCAATACAATGGTAAAACAGGACACGGTCGCCCGGCGCCTTGCGGCAGAGCAGCCCTACACCTTCCTCGAATTCAATTATCTCCTCATGCAATCCTACGACTTCCTCGAACTCTACCGCCAGCTGGACTGCCGGATGCAGATTGGCGGATCAGACCAATGGGGCAATATCGTTGGTGGCGTGGACCTGGTTCACAAGGCCGCCAGTGGCGACGCATACGGAATTACGGCTCACCTCATCACAACCGCGTCCGGCGGCAAGATGGGCAAGACCGCAGATGGTGCAGTCTGGCTGAACGCGGACCGCAAGAGCCCCTACGAGTACTGGCAATTTTGGCGCAACACAGAAGACGCCGATGTCGGACGATTCATGCGGCTGTTCACAGAGCTACCGCTCGACGAGATTGCCCGTCTTGAAGCGCTCGAGGGCGCGGAGATCAATACGGCGAAGGTCGTTCTGGCCAATGAGGCCACGAAGCTGTTGCATGGCGAAGCGGCCGCGAAAGAGTCGGAAGCTGCAGCAGCCGCAGTATTTGCTGCGGGCGGCCAAGCTGACGCGCTGCCAACTGTTGAAATCGCAACATCCGATCTTGATGGTGGCATGCTCGTAGCCGCCGCATTCACAGCGGCGGGTCTCACAGAATCCAACGGCGCCGCGCGCCGCTTGATCAAGCAAGGCGCAGCAAAGGTGAATGATACTCCGGTATCAGATCAAAATGCATCCCTGTCAGCGGACGACCTTGTAGACGGGACAATCAAACTGTCCGCCGGCAAGAAGCGCCATGCGCTGGTCAAGGCAATTTAGAATTCCTCTTCGGGGATCGGTGGCAGCTCGGACGGGATAGGCTCATCTTCCGGTCGCGCTTTAGCCTCCGGAATATCCGTATCCGACGGGTTTTCAAATATCCGTCGGATGACACCCGGGGCGAGAGCAGACAGAGGATTGACCGACACGTTCGCCTTTTCGAGACTGCCGCGGATGCTATAGGTCAACGAGAAGATGCCCTCACCATCCCGGCCCACCACAAGGTCCCCAATAATCGGAATGCCCCCAAGGGCTGAATTCATGCCGAAACTTGGTACCAGCACGCCATCGACACTGATCTCGCTGTCGGCGCCAAGATAGCCGTTGGCGGTCAGGCCTAGCGCCGGGCCCTGCG
>NZ_DFME01000128.1:34157-50054 GCF_002375605.1 Hyphomonas sp. UBA3601
CCCTGCGCTTTCCCGCCAGTCACAACGTAACGATCCCCCGCCACGGTCAATGGAATGTCGATCCGCGAGAACAGAACGCCGTCACCTCCCAACGTATCTGCAAGTCCACGAAGAGAGGCGAGAGAGAGAATTTGAGTCAGGAACGGGGCATTGTGCAACCGCCCGTCCGTCACAACAATGTTGAACCGAGACGGCGCTCCATCGCGCGCAAGCGTGCCATCTATGTCCAGCCTCCCTCCTTCGATGAAGTCGAGATCGAGAAATGCGCTGGTAATGAAGCCGGCATCGCTGCTGACAACTTTGATCGCCGTGCCCTCCGGAGACGAGCCATCCAAATCGATATTGAAGGCTGACCCGTCATCCGTGTTTCCGGTCGCTGAGAGCTTCTGCATTCCGTTCACTGTTGACCGCCACGTGACGTCTGCGTTTCGCACATAAAGGCCAGCGCCAAGGGTAAGTGTGTCGACGTCGGCCCTGACGCTCAGCGGCGTACCATTGCTGTCATTCGCGTCGCCCAGCGCACCGATGCCTGGTAATGCGCCCGACAGATCAAGATAGCTGCCGGTCAACGCAACTTGCAAATTGCCATTCGGACCTCGCGAAATCTGTCCGTTCACGTCTGCAGTGTCTGCGAGAAAGGCCCGCCTCAGATCCGCCGAGACCAAACGGGAATCTCCCCCCAGTGTAAACTTTCCATCCAGATAAGCTTCTTCGCTGGTAAAGAGTACGTCGGAGGAGAAGCCCTCTTCGGCGCGCTCATACAGGACGGTCACCTTCCCCTCCTTGCCTGCGGTCTTCACCCAGCCGATTTCGGACAGGTCGAGACGGGCATTGGTCAGATCCATTACAACGTTTGCAACCGACACATCCTCACCTTCAACGGTCGCCTGAACTTCTGTGGGTACTTCGCCAGTCAAGTACGCCCTCCCCGGAAGGCCGAACCGATTCAACACATCCGGCGTGATAACCGCTTGTGCCGACAGCGCCGACGGAGCCTCACCATCCTTGAAACCGTCGCGCCAACTGAACTGGACAGGTGACGGGCCAAGATCACCCAAGCCGGTAATGGTCATACCATCTTGGTCAACCTTGATGTCAGCCGTAGCGTTTGCCAGATTCAGGCCGAGCGCGGCGCGCTTGAGGCCACCATTGGTCAGCCGACCGATTGCCGTGTAGCGAACCGCTTCGTCTGGGACATTATCGAGTGCCGGTCGGAACAACTCGAATGTCGCCTCGGCATCGCCACTTAAACGCTCCTCATCAAAGCCTAGATCGAGCCGGGATTCATTCAACGTCGTAATAACGTTTGCTGCAGGGCCGTGCCCCTTTGCAAATACGCGGAAATCTTCCCCTTTCGGATTGAAGGCTGGAAAGTCGATCAGGGCCTCGTCAATGTCCCAACCACCATAGTCGCCCTGGTCAACAGTTACCCTGAAACTGTTGCCCGTCAGGCGCCCCTTGCCGACGGCATTCCGGGCGGCGGGCAAGTCATCGAGAAACTTAACGTCCGCCGAGTTGATATCGAAGGTAAGGTTCAGGTCTTCATCCCTCAGATAACCTTCCGCGAAACTATCGCGTTGAAGCGTCATCTGCGCACGTAAATTGTCTACGTCCGTATTGCTGATCCGTTTGGCCGTAAAGGATCGCGCTCCCGTGCCCAGCGATACGGGCCAAAAGGCCAGCACGGTGTCCTTCGTGACTGTTCCCTCAGTTTCCAGCTCGATGGCTCCGATAATCGGAGATTCATTCTTCTCACGATCTGGGGTCATCGCGATATCAGTGATGAACTGGAACTGTGCGTCATTGGATACGAACGAAATCCGGGTGTCTTTTAAGCTGCGATCCGGAAAATTCACTTCTCCATCAGCGCGGAGATCGCGCAAACCAAGTGGCTCTGCAAAGGATGGTGTGAAGTCAAGCGTCGCAGCATTGCTTCGCAGTTTGAATGGGCGTGGTCCGGTCCCTTTCAGCGCGTTTTGCAGTGTTAAGTCTGCTGAACCAGCGAACGGGCCAAATCGTAGTGAATTCCCTGAGATGAGCAATTCATCGCCCGTCGCCGCATAGGTCATCTCGAGATCGAGATCCGTCACATTCATGCCGCTCTCACCGAACGGTAGTTTGCCCTCAGCAAGGTTGGCCTTCACCACAATCTTCTCGACGCCCGCTGCGCTGGACGTGTCAAACTCAACGGTAATGTCTGCTGGCACACCGGACAGGAATTCGCTGTCGGTACCCAGCCTCGCAGCAAGGTCCGCAAGAGACCATTGAGCGACGGCGAGAGAGGCTTGCATACGGCTGCCCAAATCGCTCGTATCAATGTCCAGCGCCAACCCAGCCGGCAAACCGGCCCCCACGCCACTGCCGGACATGGACAAATCTACTCCGTCTTCCGTGACGGAGAGCAGCCCTTTCGACTCCGTCAAGGTAAACAGAGGCGATCTGTCAGAAGCGAAGACGCGCATTTCAAAGTCCTCGTAGGACAAGCGCTCGAGACTGATGTCAGCCTTCTCTTCTTGTAGCACCACAAGAATTTGGGGAAGTACGGCGTTTATCCGTTCCAGCCATTCGCTCGGATTTTGTGGCATTTCACCGACCGGAATTTCAGGCAGTGGATCGCCCGCGATGTGCCAAATGCCATCGTCAGCTTGAGCAACATTGATCCAGCCATCGACCAGGTCGAGCCCAAGGACCTCCACATCACCCATTACGAGCGCGGAGCTGGACAGCACGATGCGGGCACGCTCGGCCTCCGCAGCCACATTACCTTCACTATCCAGCATCTTGATGTCATTTCCGGTGACAAGAACGCGCTTGTCTTCCGACGACCATTCCAGAAACACATCGCCGACAGTTACCGGTCTGCCATTGCGCGAATTGGTCAGGCCCTGCTCGATATCGTCTCGGAACATCTCCAATTCGATCGGCCCACTGGACAAACGGAAGACGAGCAACCCCGCCAGAACCAGAACAACCAGGATAAGTCCGCCGAGTATTTCAAGAATTACAAGTGAGGCTCTCTGGCGGACCAAATCAGGGACTCCGAAAATCTACGTCTAAAAATTGCGTTCTATGGCGATATATGCACACCAAGCTGACCGCACCATAGGAGGAATACATGGCGAAAGTACTGCAAGACGGTGAAAAGGCTCCGGATTTCTCAATGCCCTCCACGACCGGGCAGATCAAACTCGAGGACTTCTCGGGCAGCTATCTGGTTCTTTACTTCTACCCCAAGGACGACACACCCGGTTGCACGAACGAAGCGAAAGACTTTTCAGCGTTGATCGACGCATTCGCAGACCGGAATGCCAAAGTCGTCGGCGTTTCGCGCGATCCGCTTTCCAAACACGAAAAGTTCTCGGCCAAGCACGACCTCAAAGTGATTCTTGCCAGCGATGAGTCGGGCGAAACCACGGAGGTGTACGGCACCTGGATCGAGAAAAACATGTATGGAAAGACCTATATGGGCATCGCCAGACAGACCTTTCTGATCGGACCGGACGGTTCAATCATTAAATCTTGGAAAAAAGTCCGGGTGAAAGGCCACGCAGAGGATGTGTTGAGCCACCTGCCGGACGGAACAAAAACGAGCCAGGACAAGGTTTAAGCCCCTAAAAACGAGTATTAACGAGAGATTTACCCTAATGGGGGAATATTTTCAGGAATTATGCTCGCAAGGGGTTCCGTCCCTTAGTGATTTCGGTATTTATATTTCTACGGGTTTGGGAACTTGCTGTAGGTGTGATTGCAGTAGGCGGTGTGTGATTCCAGTCGACGGGTGGCGTTAATGGCGAAATGGAGTGCGAACCTCAAGGCGACGTTCGATCGTGCATTTCCTGAACGACAAATATATCACCGGAGCGGCGGTACCGTCCGGTACATTTCCATTTCTCCATGGCAACAGGCAATTTGCGCCCTCGGCGCCACGGCACTTGCTGGATGGACAATTTTTCTGACCGGCACCTTCGCCCTTGGCGGCTCAACCGGCACGCTTACCGGCAGCTCCGATGATCGCGAACTCGCCAAGTATGAGCGCTGGGTTCAGGAGCTTCGCGCCAAGGATGCGCTGTCGCGTTCACTGCTGGAAGAGCGCACAGATGCCTTTCAGCGCGAAACGGCCGAATGGGAAGACCGCCAGAAAGCGCTCGAGGATTTGTTTGAGCAGCTGAAGGGCGATGAAACGCTCGATGTTTCGGCCCTTACAGGCGATGGCGCGGACCTGTTGGTTCAGGCGTCTATCGAAGAAGCCGACGACCGTCAGTCTCGTGACAGTTTCCGCATGACGGCCACACTCGACACGCGAGGCAATCGCGTCAGCGTCAAGAACCTAAAATACAATCAGGAACGCATGCTCGACGAGGCGGAAGACCTCGCCATTGAGCGGGCTGAACGCGCGCGCAGCGTGATCCAGCTGACCACGATTGGCAGCGACCGCATCATGGAAAGCGCAGAGATGGGCGGTCCGCTTGTCTCGATGGCAAACTTGACGGCTGGCGGCGAGACGCTGTCAGCGCAGGACGCCAGCTTCTACAACCGACTGACCGAGACCCAGGCTCGCGTCGCCGAGATGCAGTATTACGAACAGATTGTTGAAAGCCTGCCCCTTGGTGCCCCGGTTGGCGTGCCCTTCCGGTACACCAGCCCTTATGGCATTCGGGTAGATCCTTTCATCAAGAGACCGCGTTGGCATAACGGAATTGATGTCGCTGCCTATGGTGGGGCGCCGATCGTGGCGTCTGGGCCGGGCACCGTCAGCTTCGCAGGCGCACGGTCAGGGTATGGACGCGTGGTCGAAGTGGATCATGGATACGGCTTCAAGTCGCGCTATGGTCACCTCCGCTCGATTACTGTATCAAAGGGCGATACGGTCGAAGTGGGCGATCTCGTGGGGAAGATGGGCACGACCGGAAGAAGTACCGGATATCACCTTCACTTTGAGGTGTTTTTCAACGGTAAAGCATATGATCCAGTAAAGTTTTTGAAAGCAGGCCGTCATGTTCACGAAGAATAGCAAATCAAATGACACCCCTACCCCACCAGAACCCATGAAGACGGCGCCCGCGCAGGATGCGATCCGCGGCGCGTCTTCCAAGCCTGCCGCCCGTGCAGCTTCCATCATCTGCGCCGACATGAAGATCAATGGCTCGGTCTCTTCTGAAGGCGCCCTCCAAATCGACGGCACTGTCGATGGTGATGTCGCCGCGACAGACATTACGATTGGTGCCAGTGGCCACATAACCGGCGAAGTGAAAGCCGAAGTTGTACGCGTCAAAGGCCGCATCAAAGGCTCAATCCGAGCGCGTAAGGTTGAACTCGAAACCGGTGCCCACGTCAAAGGCGACATCGTTCATTCGTCGCTCCAGATCCAGTCGAACGCCGTATTCGAAGGTCAGGTCAAACATGCGGATGATCCGCTGAAGGACACCTCACCCAAAGCAGCGGCGGCCGCCAATGAATCCAAGCCTGTCGCGTCTTCCGGCCCATCGGCATACGGAATTTCGACGTCCGCTTCCTGATCATTTCAGAACCCAATTGAATAAAAAGGCCAGCTCGGTTGAGCTGGCCTTTTCCGTTTTATTTTCAGCTATCAACTATGACATTACGCGACGCACAATCGCGGTCGTCATCTTGGCACCTTCGACCACTACAGTGTCGCCGGTTCGTACCAATTCGCCCTCCACGGCTTCGGCACGCCACACGGTATCACCTATCCGAACCTGCCCGGTCCCGGAAATGAAGTCACCCATTGCAAGCCCTCGCTGGCCGACCAGGGAAGCCATGCGTCGATTGAGCGTCGGATGCTCAGGTAACGTTTTTCGAATCCCGGATAGCACCGTGCGTCCAAGGATGACCAGCACGGTTGCGGCCATGCCAAATACGATCATCTGACCCTGCCAGCCCGACAATGAATCTGGGGCAAAATAGGTGAAAGCGGCCGTCAGCCAGGCGGCTATGGAAACCATGAGCAGGTCGAATGTCCCGCTCATCATCTCGATCCCGAAAAGGATCAGCCCCAAGGCCAGCCAGTGCCAGAATGTGAGTTCAGAGAAGACTTGTTCCATTGGATTAATCTCCCTTATTGCCGGTCAGCCCCTTGATGCCCTCAAGTGTTCCGATGAGGCTCGAGAATTCAGCCGGGATGATAACCGTCCGCTGCTGATCCGACTCCGCCAGTTTTGCGAACGCTTCGACATAAGCCTGACCAAGGAAGTAGTTGACCGCATTGACGTCGCCCCGCGCAATTGCTTCGGACACCATCGCTGTGGCCTTGGCTTCGGCTTCAGCCTCGCGCTCGCGAGCTTCAGCATCGCGAAAGGCAGCCTCCCGGCGTCCCTCGGCTTCGAGGATTTGCGCCTGTTTCTGACCTTCGGCCTTCAGGATAGCCGACTGCTTATCGCCTTCAGCGGTCAGGATTTCCGCCCGCTTCAGGCGCTCGGCCTTCATCTGGCGCGCCATGGCTTCGGTAATATCGGCTGGCGGGCTCAGGTCGGCAATCTCAATTCGGGTGACCTTCACGCCCCACGGATTGGTCGCCGCATCGATAACAGTCAGAAGGCGCGCATTGATGTCATCCCGGTTGGACAGGACTTCATCAAGATCCATTGAGCCGACAACAGTACGGATATTGGTGAGGGAGAGGTTCGTGATGGCGTGGTTGAGGTTGTTGACCTCATATGCCGCCGCCACTGCATCAACCACCTGGATGAACACAACCGCATCGCACGACACCATTGCGTTGTCTTTGGTGATGACTTCCTGCTGCGGCACATCGAGGACGGTTTCCATCATGTTCATCTTCCGGCCCACCCGCTCCAGGAAGGGTGTGATGATCGACATGCCCGGATTGAGTGTGCGAGTGTAGCGTCCAAACCGCTCCACCGTGTAATTGTAGCCTTGAGGCACGAACTTGAACGCAGATGTCAGGCCAATCAGGCCTACGACGGCCACCAGAACGACCACAGCAAAAAACGGATCCATGTATTCCTCTCCTTCTGTTACTCAGAATTAATGTGGGAGAGGTTTTCCGTTTTTCAATAAATATTTGACGAAAAACGGCGCGCCCAGCCCCACCAGACGCGCCGTTCTTCTCATAAGTTACTTAAGAAACCTTGTCTGATTTAGAGCTGGTTCAGCATGTAGTCCGCGCTGGAAACCTTGAACTCGCCGCCGTCTTCCACGTTGAGTTCGGCAACCGCGCCATCCTTGACGATCATGGAATAACGCTGCGAACGCTGTCCCATACCAAAACCGCTTGCATCCATTTCCAGGCCAAGGGCCTTGGCAAAGGCGCCGTTACCGTCAGCCAGCATGCGCACGGTCTCTCCTGCACCGGCATCCTTACCCCAGGCGCCCATGACGAACACATCATTCACCGAGGTACAGACGATTTCGTCCACGCCCTTGGATTTCAAATCTCCGGACTTGTCGACGAAGCCCGGCAGGTGGCGTGCGGAACAGGTTGGGGTGTACGCGCCAGGTACCGCAAACAGGGCGATCGTCTTGCCGCCAAACACTTGTTCGGTTGTGCGAGGCTGTGGGCCGTCTGCCGTCATTTCCATGAATGTGGCTTCCGGAAGCTTGTCTCCGACTTTGATGCTCATCAGCTGGTCTCCTTGATGCTGTGTTGCCCAGATAGGACGCCAACGCCTCCACGACAAGCGCACCACACCTTGCCAAAGCGATACAATTCGCCCAGCATCATCCTCGAAAGGGTCACCAGATGGACGCCGACCTCACAGGCAAACTACTTATCGCCCTTCCCGGTATCGGCGATCCGCGTTTCGCGCGCTCGATTATTCTGGTCTGCGCCCACTCTCCCGAATTCGCCATGGGAATTGTACTCAACAAACCAATGGTCGGGCTGACGTTGCCGCAATTACTTGAACAGCTTGATGTCCCAGTGGAAATTGACGTTTCGGAAGATCTGGTGCTCGACGGAGGGCCGGTGAGCAGTGATCGCGGCTTTGTTCTTCACACTGATGACATCATCAGCGAGGGTGCTACGCTCGAGATCGACGGTACTTTCTGCATGACGGCAACCCGCGACATCCTGCACGCCATAGGAACTCGGGACGCGCCAAAGCGCTCCGTTCTCGCGCTGGGTTATTCAGGCTGGGGCGCTGGTCAGCTAGAATACGAGTTGGCCGAGAATGCCTGGTTGATTGGCGAACCCGATACGGAACTGGTATTCGGCGAAAGCCATGAGGCTAAATGGGAAGCCGCACTTGGCCATCTGGGTATAGACAGCGGTCGATTGCAGATACTGCCTGGAAACGCCTGATCAATTGATCAGAAAGGCGATCGCTGCGGCTTCCTCCATCGGACGCGCAAAAGCAAAGCCTTGAGCGTAGTCAAAGCCCAGACTGCGCAGCTTTGCTGCATCGTCCTTGTGTTCAACGCCTTCCGCCGTTGTGGTCATGTCCAGTCGCGCCGCCAGCAAGGTTAGCGTGCCCAGTATCGTGTCGGTGCGGTGCTGGCCCAGACGGCGCGTGAGCCCGTGGTCCACTTTCAGACTGTCAGCTGGAAAATCCGCCAACCAGGCGAAAGACGAATGACCCGTCCCAAAATCATCCAGCACCAATCCCGCCCCCACGGCCTTCAAGGCCATGACAGCCGCAAGCGCGTGGCTTTCGTCGCGGAGTGCAGCTTGTTCCGTCAATTCGATGCGGATTGCCTTCTCTGGCAAGTCGTATCCTTGCATCAGCGCCTCTACGAGCGCTGGTAGCGTGCTGCGCGACAAATCCCGTGCCGTCAGATTCACGTGCATGAAAAGATCGGATCTGCCGGAAGACTCCCGTAACTTTGAAAGCGTCTCGGCAGAGCGTATCAACATGTTGGACGCGAGGGCTTCATCCTCGTACCGGCTCGGTGGATTGCGAACTTCACCATCATCCCATCGGGCCAGCGCTTCAAAACCGGCAATATGCCCGCTGCCAAGTGAGATAATGGGCTGGAAAACTGGGTAGAGATCGGGACCGGGCTGCAAGTCAGACGGATCAATCTCCGCAAACTCGTTCCCGGCCAACAGCATGCCGTGCGCGTCTTCTTCACTGATGAAAGCGCCGACCAGATGAATATCGGCCCCGCTGGACAGTCTCAAATCGCAACGAACGGGTCCGTCAGATGTGCTGAATGCCTGCGCCAGTCGCCCTCGGCTGAGCCCCTCGAACATCTGCTCAATGGCATCGATAGACCATTGTCCGGCCAGATCAGAATGATCGCTACCCTTTGGTGCCTCGATCAGGAGATGCCTGCTGGCGGCATTCCAGTGCCAACTACCTTGAGGCTGGGTCGACTGATCTGACATCATCTCGTGCAACCTATCGCGAAGCACTGGGCCTGACGAGTGCGAAAAGGACATGGTCGCGGCGTACGCCCGCGATCTCGAGATATTCTTTAGCATGTCCTTCTTCCCGAAAGCCGTTTGTTTCCAAGACTTTGCGGGAACGCAGGTTTGATGCCAGAATTCCGGCCTCGACGCGATAAAGATGTAATTCCCGGAACGCCCAGTCGCAGACCGCGCCTACGCCTTCCTGCATCAGTCCCTGACCCTGATGATCCTGTCCAAGCCAGTAACCAAGACTGGCACTGTTGGCGGGCCAGCCACGGACATTGGTCAAGGATATTCCACCGACAAGCTTTCCGTCCTTCAATCGCCGGATCATGAACACGTAAGCGCGACCGGACTTCCACCCATTCTTCCAGGCTTGCAACCGACGCGCCCAATCTGCGCGGGAGTTTGCATCCTTTGGCCATGTCGGCTCCCAGGGTTGCAGATGCTTACGGCTACGCTTGCGCAAGCCGGACCAATCCTCAAAATCCTTCTTGCGCGCAGGCTCGATGACCAGGCGGGTTGAAACAATGACCGTGTCCTTGCGGTGCGCGGCCATGACCTAGTCGGCCAATCGTTCCACGCGCGAGCGCACAGCACCGAGGGTCGGCTCTACCCGTTCGAACACTTCTTCATTGGACATCACGCCTGTGGCAAAATCTGGCAATTTCGCCTCGCGCCCTGTCGCTTCAAGTACCGTTTCCGGGAACTTGGCGGGTGATGCCGTTGCAAGAACCACCGTGGCGACGTCCGAATTGGGTGCGAGGCGGGCGACGCGCGTACCGACGGCGGTGTGAGGACAGATCAGCCAGCCTGTATCGGATTCGAATTGGCGCATCTCTTCCATCGTGTCTGCATTGCTGACACTTTGCACACGAATGCCTGAACAGCCCAGTCGACCCGTTGCGGTCTCTGGCAACTCCGCTTCACCCGCCTGTTTGAACCGCTCATAGACGCTGCGCACCGCATCGCTGTCGCGACCCGACAGCTCGAACAGGATCCGCTCAAAATTGGACGGGATGGAGATATCCATGGCCGGGCTTGGCGTCGCCACAGTCGGTCGTTTGGACATGACGCCAGAATTGAACAACCGCATAAGCGCGTCGTTTTCGTTCACCGCGCAAACAATATCCAAGCCGCCCGGCAACAGTCCGCAACGCGCCGCTACGTATCCGGCCAGGGCGTCACCCATATTTCCACTTGGGACAACAAAGCGGATTTGCTGGCCTGCAAGGGCAGCTTGCGAAGTGGCATAGTATACCATCTGGGCTGCGATGCGCGCCCAGTTGATCGAGTTCACGCCCGACAGGCTGACGCGATCAACAAAATCGCGGTCTGCGAACAGCGATTTCACAATCGTCTGGCACTCGTCAAAGTCGGTATCAAGGGCGAGGTTGAGAACATTGCCCGCACCGGTTGTCGTCATGAACAGACGCTGGATGGGAGAGACACGTTCGAATGGGTGCAAGATCACGAGATCGGCATGCTTGGCACCCGCGAAGGCCGCCGCGGCTGCGCCGCCTGTATCTCCAGAGGTCGCGCACATGATCGTCATACGCCGTCCTGTTTTGCCGAGCACAAGATCATACAGCTGACCAATCAGCTGCATGGCGACATCCTTGAAGGCGAGGGTCGGGCCGTGATGCAGTTCCAGGAGCCAGCTGCTCGGACCTGACTGGGTCAGCGGTGTCACCGATTGGTGAGCAAAGGTGGCATAGGCGCGTTCGCACAGGCCCAGTACTTCTTCCTGCGTCAGCGTATCGCCCGCAAAGGCCGAAATGACCCGCGCGGCGACCTGGGAATAGGGTTCTCCGGGTTTGGCTGGCGCGATGGCAGGATAGGATTCGGGGATGTAGAGGCCACCATCCGGCGCCAGCCCCGCAAGGCATGCACCGATGAAATCAACGGGCTCTGACTGCCCCCGAGTGGAAATATACTTCATTCCCCGTTCCTTCTGCGAAACCGCAACCGGCCCTTTTGATAATGGAAGGCCAGATACACACCCAACAGCGCCATGGCGAGCCCCCACCATGTGATCGCGTATCCGAAATGCCGCTGTGGCGGCAGATCATCATCCATGCGCAATCGCGCAAACGGATTTGGCCCTGCCATTGCGCGACCATTTTCAATCAGCCGCAATGTCTGGGGCTCGAATGCTTCCGGCACCACGCGCTCGGCGACATCCGCCGGCAAAAGATCTGCGAGATCATCAATACTGTAGGCGTAGAAAACACCTGCCTCCGGCGCATCGGGGCTCGCGAAGGCATTGCGGCTGCCTGGGGTCTTGTAGATGCCACGCGCCGAGAAATTCAGATTGGTCCCGCATTCGGGCCCCTGACATGGCGTTGGTGGCTCCACCTGATAGAGAAGTTCGATGGTCGTAAAGATGACTCGTTCGCCTTCATCAATCGCCACTACGCGTCGCCATGACGATGCGCCGTCGGCATAGGCATAGACCATGGCTTCACTGCCCGGCACGACCCGACCGTCCAGGCTCACCCAGTTTGGCTCTGTTTCATCCAATGCCATCTTCGCGCTGAACCGACCATATTGCCAGTTCCCCAGCATGACGAGGATCGCAAGCGATACCACCGTAAACAGGGTCAAAACGGGATAGGGGCGAAAGCGCATGGGCGTGTCCGAAAGGTTTTGAAAAAAGGCCCGCCAGGCTGTGCGCCGGCGGGCCTGTTGATTACGCTACGATGGCCGGTGCCAGTCTATCCGCCATAGACAAGGAATGGCACGACATAGACGAAGGCGAACAGGAACAGCCAGACCACGTCAACGAAGTGCCAGTACCAAGCCGCAAATTCGAAGCCGAGATGCTTCTCTGCGCTCATGCCGCCCATCAACAGACGGATCAGGCAGATTGCGAGGAAGATCGTACCGATCACGACGTGCGCGCCGTGGAAACCGGTCGCCATGAAGAAGGCGGAGCCATAAAGCGTGCCGTCAAAGGTGAAAGCCGCGTGGCTGTACTCGTAAGCCTGCAGCATTGTGAACACCATGCCGAGCAGCACGGTGAAGACGAGGCCAAGCTTGGCACCGGCGCGGTCATTGTGCTGCAGCGCGTGGTGCGCCCAAGTGACTGTGGTGCCCGAAAGAAGCAGGATCAGCGTGTTGATCAGCGGCAGATGGAACGGGTCAAAGGTCTCGACGCCAACTGGCGGCCAGTCTGCAAAACGCGACAGGCCGTCTGCGTATAGCGCGTTGGCCGAATCCCATGTCTCACCGACGCGCGCACTTTCATAGATGGCGAACTCGAAGAAACTCCAGAACCAGCCGACAAAGAACATCACTTCAGACGCGATGAACAGGATCATGCCGTAACGCAGGCCAATCTGGACGACGGGCGTGTGATCGCCAATACCGCCTTCCTTGATGACTTCGCGCCACCAGCCGAACATTACCCATATGACCATCGCCAAGCCTACGGCCAGCAGCCACCAGGTTCCGGCTTCGAGGCCAAACAGGCCTTTCATATAGGTAACACCACCGAGTGCGGTAACGATTACCGCCAATGACCCCAGCAATGGCCAGGGAGACGGATTGACCAGATGGAAATCGTGTTTGACTTCGTCGTGAGCCATGGCCCTTTTGACCCCTCTAAAAAATCACATGAATCAGAGCGCTCTTTAGACCGCTCCGGCCTGTATGTGCAACTACATCAGCCGGCATTGGCTGAATTCGCCGCACCCTTCTGGGCGGCTTTTTTCTCGCCCGAATAGCTGGAACTGTCAAAAAACGTGTAGCTGAGCGTGATCGTCTCCAGGGATTTAGCTACCCGGTCCTCAAGCATGTCAGCAGAGACGAAATAGACGATCGGCAGTTTCTTTGTTTCGCCAGGTGCAACCACCCGTTCCTCAAAGCAGAAACACTCAAGCTTGTTAAAGTAGGGACCCGCATAGTGCGGCGTCACATTATAGCTCGCAATGACCCGGATTTCCTGATCAGTCGGGTTGGAAACCTCGTAAAAAGCGAGGCCATGTTGGCCGAGCTTCAAAGTCTGAGTTGTCTGGAGCGGATGGAAGGTCAGCGGCGTATCGGCGACATTGGCGTCAAAACGCACCATCACTTCCTGTTCGACCATCCTATCCGGTGCGGCCGTGGCAATACGTGTGGTGCCGCCAAATCCCGTCACTTTGCAAAACGTGTCGTAGAGTGGGTCCGCTGCGAAACCAAGCCCGAGCATGCCCGTGAAAACGCCCAGTGAAACAAGTGCAACCTTTGTGTTCGACAGCTTCATGGCTCGCCCTCTTCCGGCTGCGTTTCGTCGATCGGCGTCAGATTTGGGGGTGGTGCCGCCTGATCCGGCGTCATGCCCTCGGGCAGGTCATTGATGCGCTCACCCTTGTCATCGACAGAATAATAGAAACCACTCTGGCTCAAATCAGATGACGACAAGCGGATAAACGTGACAACGCCCACGAGAATCACAAAGCCTGCAAGCGCCAGTCCCAACCAGAGATTCCTGCTTTTGCGCGCCCGCAATTCCGCCTCTTGCGGCGTGTAGGCGTCGGTGAATTCACCGGCATATTTCTCTTTTTCGTCAGACAAATCAGGCCCCTCCTACAGGGAAGTGCAAACCTGCGGCATGCTCAACAATCAGCGCCGCAAAGACGAGGAACAGGTACAGGATGGAAAAGAAGAACATGCCGCGTGCGAGTTTCATGTCGGCAGCGCTAGCTCCAGCGTCGCCCGCCTTCGAGCGCCAAACACGGACTGCATAAGCCAGGAAGACGAGCCCCAGAGCCAACGTAACCAAGCCATAAATCCACCCGCCAAGACCGGTCGCAACCGGAAGTAATGCGATCGGCACGAGCAAGATCGTATAAAGCAGTATCTGGTTTCGCGTGGCTTTTGCCCCGTGCGTGACAGGCAACATGGGAACCCCCGCCTTCTCGTACTCACCATGTGCCAACAGGCTGAGCGCCCAGAAGTGCGGCGGCGTCCAGAAGAAGATAATCGCGAACAGTATCCACGCATCGACCGGTGTGTTGCCCGTGACCGCTGCCCATCCGATAACAGGCGGAAACGCGCCTGCACCACCACCAATGACGATGTTCTGAGGCGTCGAGCGCTTCAGCCACATCGTGTAGATGACGCCATAATAGAATATCGAGAATGCCAGGAGCGCAGCCGCCAACCAGTTGGAGGCCAGCCACATGAGCAGCACCGATACGCCGCTCATGATAAGACCCATTGCAAGGGCCTCTTCCTTCGGCACAGCGCCCGACGGAATCGGCCGTGTCGATGTGCGCGTCATGATCTGGTCGATATCAGCATCATACCACATATTGATGGCGCCAGCTGCGCCCGACCCGAGCGCGATGGCCAGTGTCGCAATCGCGGCCATGACAGGGTTTATCAAAACGCCGGTAACGCCGACTGCAGCGACGAGACCGGCAATTGCGGTGAACACAACCAGCATCATGATGCGCGGCTTCAGCAGCTGCACATAATCGCCTGCGGTGGCGTAGCGCTTGGGCGCCATGTCAGAAGTGGCGGACGGCTCGGTCATGCGTCTCCGGGGGCTCCTTGCCCGTCTTGGTGCGGCGGTAAATAGCTTCTCCCATGCATATGGCAAAGGCCAGCACTGAGATCAGCGTGACAAAATACCCGATCATCTGCAGTGTCTGATACCGGACAAACACGTCGCCATACTCCACATAGCGTTGCGGCATGCCCGCCTCCAGCGACAAGCCCGGCCAGATCAGCAGCGCCACACTGGCCGACCAGGCAACCCAATGGATCCCGCCCAGCACCCGGTTGTACCTCACGCCAACGATCGCCCTGAACCAGCGATACAGCGCCCAGAAGGCCACCGTGATGACCAGCAACGCGGCGAGAAAACGATTGCGCGCGGCATTGTAATAGGTGTCTTGATACAGGGCTGCGGAATCCATCACCTGGCCCAGGCCGGCGATCATCAGGGCGCCTGCCACCGACAGCACCAGGAAAAGCACCGAGACAGGGTCGCGCACAAATCTCCGGCGCGCCACCAGGAACAGGCTCGCCAGAAGCAGGCCGGCCAGAACCATCATCACTTCCGGTTGTCCCGCAATCCAGATGGCATGCTGGGCCCAGAGCGGCAGGGCCGCATCGGATGCTTCATTCATGATCGCCTCCGCTGATCATCGCACCGGGTCCTGACAGAGCCTCCACGAAAATGACCCCGCGACACGTCGCAGGGCCATCATTCAGGTCAGGCAGGGGCCAGTCTAGTGGCCGCCCTTGTTGGTGACATGCGGCAGCTCATTGAATTGGTGGAACGGTGGCGGCGAAGGCAACGTCCATTCCAGCGTCGTAGCGCCCTCGCCCCATGGATTGGCTTCACCCTTGCGGCGGCGGATCATGGCTTCGACGAGGCCGACGAAGAAGATCAGCGTCGCAACCAGCGTGATCGCGTAACCGATCGACGACCACATGTGCCAGGTGGCAAAGCCGTCAGCATAGTCGATGTAACGGCGCGGCATGCCCTGAAGGCCGAGGAAATGCTGCGGGAAGAACAGGACGTTCGATCCGATGAACATCAGCCAGAAGTGCAGGCCGCCGATCATGCCATT
>NZ_DFME01000128.1:50222-53282 GCF_002375605.1 Hyphomonas sp. UBA3601
AGCGACAGCACGTAGTGGAAGTGCGCGACGACATAATAGGTGTCGTGCAGGGCATGGTCGATACCAGCGTTTGCGAGCACGACACCAGTAACACCCCCCACAGTGAAGAGGAAGATAAAGCCAATCGCCCAGAGCATCGGGACCGTGAAGTCGATGGACCCGCCCCACATGGTCGCGATCCAAGAGAATATCTTGATACCCGTCGGAACGGCGATCACCATCGTGGCCGCAACGAAGTAGGCTTTCAGATCCACATCCATACCAACTGTGTACATGTGGTGTGCCCACACAACGAAGCCGATCACCCCGATGGAGACCATGGCGTAGGCCATACCAAGGTAGCCGAAGATCGGTTTCTTGGAGAAGGTCGACACGATGTGGCTGACGATGCCGAAGGCCGGCAGGATCATGATGTAGACTTCAGGGTGACCAAAGAACCAGAACAGATGCTGGAACATGATCGGGTCACCACCACCCGCAGGTGCGAAGAATTGCGATCCGAAGTTACGGTCGGTCAGCAGCATGGTCAGCGCGGCAGCAAGCACCGGCAGCGACAGCAGCAACAGGACGGCCGTGATGAGCACGCCCCAAGCGAACAGCGGCATCTTGTGCATGGTCATGCCAGGCGCGCGCATGTTCAGAATGGTCACGATGAAGTTGATGGCGCCGAGGATCGACGCGATACCCGCCGTATGCAGCGACAGGATGAGCACATCCATTGCCGGGCCGGGATGGCCTGTGGTGGACGACAGCGGCGGATAAAGCACCCAGCCCCCTCCGAACCCGTCGCCGGGTCCGCCTGGAACCGTCATCGAGATACAGGCAAGCACAAAAGCTGCAACTGTAAGCCAGAACGAGATGTTGTTCATGCGTGGGAAGGCCATGTCTGGCGCGCCGATCATCAACGGAACGAACCAGTTTCCAAAGCCACCAATGAGCGCCGGCATCACCATGAAGAAGATCATGATCAGACCATGATAGGTAATCACCGTATTGTAGAAATGCTTGGCATTCTGAATGGCCACGTCGCCTTCACCGGCAACGAATTGTGTCATCACCCCGATACCCGGCTCAGCAAGTTCCCAACGAATCAGGCCAGACAGCGTGTACCCTACAACCCCCGCGATCAGCGCAAAGATCAGGTACAGCGTACCGATGTCCTTGTGATTGGTCGAAAACAGCCAGCGCGTAAAGAAGCCGGGCTTGTGATCGTGTGAGTCGTGATGGTCGATGGCCACTTCATCCATAGGCATGGCGTGTCACTCTTCCCTAATTACTGTTTGGCGGCGAACTGGGTCGCCTGCTCAGTGGATGCAAAAACGTCGACGGTCGCATAGGCGGCTTCATAGTCACCCGCGAGCATAAACTCGGCCCAGCTGTCGAATTGCGCCTGGCTGACCACGCGCACTTCAATGGGCATGAAGGCATGGTTCACGCCGCAAAGCTCAGAGCACTGGCCGTAGTAGATGCCCGGCTCCTCGACGAGGAACCAGCCCTCGTTCAGGCGACCCGGAACGGCGTCCGTCTTCACACCGAAGGCTGGAACGGTCCAGGAGTGGATCACGTCAGCCGCGGCCGTGTAATAACGCACAAAACGATCTTCCGGGATAACCATCGGGTAATCGACGGCGAGATTTTTGGGCTTGGACGCGAAATCGGTACGGCCTGTTGCCGCGGCATAGTTGTCGCCATCTGTCGAAACACCAACATGAACCGGGTTGGAAACGAATTCCAGCGGGTAACCCGAATCATCAATCAGGTCCGGATAAGTGTAGGTCCAGTTCCACTGGTTGCCCTGCGCCTTGACGTTCACGAAGCCTTTTTCAGCTGCTTCCGGAAAATAGTCCTTGGCGAAGCGCTCATGCTGAGCCGTCTTGCCGTCAGCAATCATCGCATCCGACTTATCGGTAATTTGCTGAAGGTTCGGAACCACGTCCTGATAATACAGGTTCGGGAAAGACTGGCTCGCGATTGCAACGAGGATGAGCGCCGGAACAACCGTCCAGATGATTTCAATCAGCGTGTTATGGCTGAACTTCTTCGGCACCGGATTGGTCTTGCGATTGTGACGCAAGATGACCCACATCAGCAGGCCAAGCACCAGCAGTGTGATCAAGACAATGATGATCAGAACGAAGTGGTGGAAGATGTGAATGCGCTCTGCAATGCGCGTTGCGGCAGGCTGGAAACCCAGCGCACCGTCTTGAGGAACGAATGCCAGCGCCGGACCGGCCATGACGGCAGCGCACAAGGCGGCAATAAGGTGTCGCACGAAGTTATCCTCGTCTCATTGGAATCTGTGTCCCTCTATCTACAATACGTGATAGCCGCAACCTACCACTTTACGCGCTCAATATTGTCGCAGGTTGTCGGCGATGCCTTCGATCTGTGGTATGTTCTCCCTACGACCGGCACGTGAAATGAAAGGTCAAAAACAATGAAAAACTCAATTCTTACCGCCTTCCTTCTGCTCGGACTGGGCGTCGGACCCGCCAACGCGCAGGTATTGGTACTCGGGGGAGGAATTGCCGAGGACTGCTATGAAGCCGCGAAGTTTGGATCCGTATCTCCACGAGAAGGCGCTGAAATCTGCACCCGGGCGATCCAGCATGAAGCGATGAAGCTAAGCAATCGCGCCGCCACATACACGAATCGCGGCGTGCTCTACATGCGCGCCGGGCTCTACGAGAAAGCGCTTTCGGACTATGAGAAGTCCAAGCGCATCAGCCCTGACACTGGCGAAACCTACCTTAATGAGGGCGCAGCCTATATATTCATCGAAGCGTATGACAAGGCGCTCCAATCCCTGGACCAGGCCATCGCATATGGTTCAAACGATTTGCACGCCGCCTACTACAATCGCGCGCTGGCAAAGGAAAAACTGGATGATGTGGAAGGCGCCTATTACGACTTTCGCAGAGCGTTGGAATTGAAGCCTGATTGGGAGTTGGCCGAATGGCAGCTGTCACGCTTCGAGGTCAGCACGAACTGATCAGGAACGGGTTTCTGCGCCTTTGCCCTTGCGACGCGCCGGGGTGTCACGCATCTATTCAAGATGAC
>NZ_DFME01000108.1:0-3582 GCF_002375605.1 Hyphomonas sp. UBA3601
CAGTCGCGGCGCAGGCGCAGGCCGAAGCGCGGACAGTAGAACACCTTCTTGCCGTCACTGCTTGCCAGAAGGGACGCGTAAATTTCCGGGGCTTCTCCATCAATGATCTCATCGATGAAGACCTCATATGTCACGTCGTGGTCCGTATCCGGAATGACCTGCCCCCGGCAGACGAATTGCGCCATATGGCCCGGCATCGGTTCGAAGACATACCCGTCACGTTCGGTCAGCAGGCCGGCGGCCGCTGCGTAGAATTCCAGTGTCTGCACGGCGGCCTCTGCCATGAGCGTGCCGGGCATACAGGGATCGTTGTGGAAATGACCCTCATAGAACCAGGCATCGACGGGTACATGCGCGCGGGCTTTCAAATATCCCCTGCCCCACGGCCCGCCATGGGGGTCAAAGGCTTCGACATCATCGAAGAGAGCCAGCCTGTCGTCCGGCAGACGGATCGGACGTGACTGCGCGGCCGCCAGTTCGAACCCGTCGCCAAAGCATGCCCAGGCATTACCGACACGGTAAGCGTCCAGATCCTTGGCACTGAAAGCTCGCTTCCGGCTCGCGCCCTCGGCGGCAAATGGCGCGGGGTCTGCGGTAGGCGGTGAATCCTTGGCGGGATCCCACATGACGCCCTTTCCGGAGGCAAGTTCCTCATCGCTGAAGAAGCCGGCCTGACCGTTTCGCACGGAGAAGACGCGGCGGTCGCCCGCCATACAATCATACTGGAAGAAAAACATGCGGACACCGGCGAGTGTCGCCTGCCCGGTGATCTCGATCTGGAAGTGTAGCGTCTCACCGGGCTCTGGCAGGCCGCCCTCATGGAATGTGATTTCGCACCCCAGAAGGCGATAGACCCGGTCATCCTGGTTCTTGAAGTCCGCCCCCATCCAGCCAATCAAGGTCAGGTCAGCTTGCCCGCTTTCGATCAGCGGACCGGGCCGGATCCGGCCATCATGGATGAACCATTGATCCGGCTTCAAATCGGTTTCGGTCCAGATGATGCCGGTACTCTCGACTCCGGCCTCTGCATCGATTCCGGTGATCCGGTCGACGAGCAGCAAAGGGGGCGCTGGCAGGCGCACCTGACGAGCATATTGGTCCTGCGGTTTGAATGCGGCACCGAAGAAGTCAGACATCTTCTCACGCGTGGATTTCTCGATCTCGGGATAGTTCCAGTGCGGTCCTGCGGGTGATCGCGGCAGAAGTGGCTCTGTTCCAGCAGTCACCTTGCGCGGCGCAGGCATCGGTCGGTCTGCCGGCGGCGCGGGGAATGGCACCTGCGTGGTGCTGACTTTTGAATCGCATGGCGCAGGATAGTTCACGGCGGCCAAAATCGGCGCAACCGGCATCCGGCTTGTTGGGATTAGGGCCGGAACAATAGGCTTGGCGTAAGGGACATCGCGTGTCAGCGCCCAGGGCGCAGGCCGCACGGTCCTGTTGCGTCGCGCGGCGTCGAGCGCGTCTGCGACGGGCTTCATCTTGGGAGCGCGCCCGTCCGCGAACAGGAAGGCGGCGAGGTCGGCGACCTGTCCCAAGTCCGCTGTTTCAATGCGGTCGGTGGCGACCGCATTGTAGTCCTTGCCTTCAAGAATATTGCCAAGTGCTGCGGTCAGCGTGTCGCGCGGGCCAAGCTCCACAAAGGTGCGCACGCCATCTTTCCATGCCTGTTCGACCGTAGGCGGAAAATCTACTGTATCGATGGCCTGCCGGGTTAGCATATCTGCCGAGGTTTCGCTGGTCGGCTCATAGGCGGCATTGACGGCATTGGCGTAGAGACGCACCCCGCCCCCATCATGCATCTTGCGTGTATGCAGCTTGCGCCACGTCTCCGCGAAGGGTTGCATGGCCTTGGCATGCACAATCAGATGCTGGTGCATCTTTGCGCCGCTGCCGGGCCCAAGAGATTCGCAGATCTTGCGACAGGCCTCAGCCGGGCCACCGATCATGCAGTCTGTTCGCGAATAGATGATCGTAATCTCGACGCCGGTATGTTTGGCGACTTCACGCTTCACGGCATCAACCGGCGCCTGGACACGCCAATTGGTCCAGTCCGCCGGGACGTTCGGGCCCCACGCCTCTTTTGCCGTTTCGAACTCGCCGCCGATATGGCGCTCATACATGGCGGCATCGGAAATCTCGTCCAGCAGAGCGCCGGGATCACGCCAGAAGCCGAAAGCGAACAGCGCGTTGCTCTCGCCAAGCGACAGGCCGAGCGCCGCATCCGGCTTGAGACCGAGAAGGTCCAGCAACAGGATTGCGTGTGCCTGGCTCATCAGCGTGCCAGCGCACAATTGTTCAAATTCCGTTAGGCTTGCCTTGGCGAGCAGTGGGGCGATCTCGTCCGCCTTGTCGAGTTTGGCGAGACGCTGGCGCAATTCCGGGAAGGCCGAGAGCAGACCACGTCCCATGCGGGGATAAACGGCCGCAGATCCAGTGAACATGAAGGCGAGTTCGCCCTCAGGCTTGCCTTCGCCAAAGTGGACGCCGTCGCCGACAGGGGCTTTGCCCTGCTCCAGCATTTGCTGCGCAGAATCCAACTGTTCCGCGAGCGCTTCCTCAGTGGGCGCCACTATCGCAATACGGCATTTGCCCCTGCCCCCGGCCTTGCCGGATGCCATGCGCGCGGCGAGCGTCGCTTTGTCTTTTGCCGAGGCCCAGAACAGGAAGGGTGTCGGCCGCAGCGCATCTGGTATGGGCACCGCATCCGCAGGATCGAATGTGACGGAGCCAACGGTGTTGAGCTGCGTTGCTGCAACCGAGATGTCGACCGGAAGAGACGTTTCCCGTATGTCCGGCACCGCGCCTTCCGCCGTCAGCACATGCCCCCGTGCGCAGAGCTGCGCTTGCAGGGCCAGTTCGAACACGACCGAGGCGCAAGGAGCCTTGCCGAATACGCGATTTATGACGCCTGTTTCGGACGCTCCGCCCTTAGACCAGTTGACGTCATGGAGAGACCCGAAGTTCCGATTCGATGCGGCTTCAGCGTCGTCTTTTCGCTTCAGGACGATGGCCGCAGCCTGGTCACCAGGTCGCACTGTAATGCCGATATCTGCGAGCGCAGCGGCACGAACCGGTTCGGTCGCAAAGTCTGCTGCGGCCACGATGGCCATATCCAGCTGACCCAAGCGCAGCGCTTCGACGGCGAGGTCCAGCGCGGCAAGGCCGGAAGCCGCCTCGGCAGACACCGAGAACCCCATGCCCTGGAAATCATGCGCATAGGTCACGCGATTGGCGGTCATGTTCGCCATGGCACCTAGAACGGTGGCTGCATGAAGCGGTGGCGCAATGAGGGCCTGCGCAGTGGCAAGCTCCTCGGAGTTCCGGGATAATCCTGCCAGATTTGCCAAGCGTTCTCTTAACAGCCAACGCGCCGAATCTGACGCACAGCCCATGCCGGTAAAAATGCCCACCCGATCGGATGCGACAGGCTTTACCGATTGCAGCGCTTCTTCCACCACATCGACAATGGCGAGCTGCTGAGGTTCCGCCTCAAGCAAATCCGTTGGCGGAGTTCGCGCAGTCTTCGGATCTGCGCCCACCTTTCGGCAGGCTGTGGCAGGCTTTATCGGCTGGTTCATGATG
>NZ_DFME01000108.1:3693-6415 GCF_002375605.1 Hyphomonas sp. UBA3601
TGCTGGTTCATGATGCGGCGCGTGACGGCGTCCGCCCCGCGGTCAGAACCCGCCAGCAGGCCTGTCCCGCAGATCACGATGTCCTGCTCGGACAGCTTGGCCTCCCGCGCCTCAACCAAATCCGATTCCGGATCATACTGGTCGAGGATCAGATGCGCATTGTTGCCGCCGAAACCGAAATTGCTGATAGCTGCGCGGCGAATTCCGTTACGCGGCTCCCACGGTGCGGCCTCCCCCAGAACTTTCATACCGTTCCGGCTAGCAACTTCGATCAGGTTACCTCTAATCGGTGTAGGCGGCAGGGCTTCGCGCTTGAACGCTTCGGTCAGCTTGAGCAGGCTGGCCAGGCCCGCCGCCGTGATGAGATGCCCTGTATTGGCCTTCAGGGATCCGATGGCGAGATTTTTGTTGCCTGCGAACATGTCCGCAGATGCCTGCACCTCGACACCGTCACCAGTCGGCGTGCCGGTCGCATGGCATTCCAGATAGGACACGCTCTTCGGATCCACGCCCGCCATTGTGTATGCGCGCGTCATGGCTTCAGTCTGGCCCTCGCCGGACGGGGCGAGCAAACCCTTGCGCCGACCATCATTCGAGAGGCCGATGCCCCGAATAACACCGTGAACGACATCCTTCTTCTTCACATCAGACAGACGTTTCAGGACAACCGAGACCGCTCCTTCAGATGGCACTAATCCGTCTGCGCCCTTCACGAAGGGTCGTGACTGGCCGGTCGGGCTGAGTGCCTTCAACGCCTCGAACCCGATATGGAGGATCAGATTGTCGGCCGCGTTGACGCCGACAACGACGGCGCAATCAATCGCCTGCGATTGAAGCCGTCGACAGGCGATCTCCAGCGCATAGAGCGATGAGGCGCACGCCGCATCAAGCGAGAATGCTGGACCGGACAGGCCGAGCGTCTGAGCGATCAGTTGGGGCGGAAGAGAAGCATTGAACGTCGCAAGCGGTTCCGAAAGCGCCTGCCCCGCCCAATGGCGTGCGGCATAGTCTGCATGCGCCGCGCTTGGGTAGGAAAGATTGGCCACAAAGACACCTGCGCGGCCCTTTCGGACCTTCGGACGACGTGCGTTGCTCCACGCATCCAACGCGGCATGAACGGACCAGGCGCAAACCGGGTCGATCCTGGCCGCTGCGCGCCACGCTTCCGGAATACGATCCTCATCGAAGATATCCTCGAATCCTTGCACCGTTCCGGATACATAGTTTCGGGAAGCTGCATCTGCTTCCGAAAGCCCAAGCCGCTCAGAAGGCACCGGGCCGTAGACCACGCGCTTGTCAAAGACGAGATCGCCAAGCTCCGCCGGGCTCATGGCCCCCGGCAGCACGCAGCCCTGGCCGACAATAGCAATCGGCTCAAATCGGCAATCACCCGTCATCCTGCCCACTCATCCCCGATCAATAGCTCGATTTCTTGCCTGTCTCCCTGAAGAATCTGGTCAGCAAAGATGCGCGCGCCATCCTGAAGGCCAATCAACGAAATGCCGCGTGTTGCGAAATGTCCCGCCAGTGTTGCGTCGACCATGCCGCCATCCCAAGGGCCCCAACAGAAACTCTTGACGATCGCGGCGGGCAGTTGCGTTGCGAGCTTCCGCGCAACGGCGCCAAGCCAGGCATTGGCCATCGCATAGTCGCTCTGCCCCGTATTGCCGAATACGGCGGAGGCGGACGAAAACAGGCCGACATGGCGCAGCTGCGAAAGGTCGATAGCGGCGATCAGGTTTGCCAAGCCTTCGACCTTCGGCCCGAAGACATATTCCACATCTTCTCGCGTCTTCTTCAGGGCAAGCCCATCTGCCAGCACCCCTGCCCCATGCACGAGGCCAGTAATCGGCCCGCACTCAGCCGTAATATTCTGAACGGCGGCGAGAACGCTGTCGCGATTCGACATGTCTACCTGCAAATAGACAGCCCCCGCCCCTGCCGCCGCGATGGCGTCCAGTGTGTGACGAATTTCCTGTCCTGCCAGCAGCGCGCGCGCCTGACGATCAATGGAAGGCAAGGCAGGCTTTTCGCCGCGCGCCTTGGCTGCGGAGATCAGCGCACCCCGGACAAGTTTCACGTCGCTTGTTGGCTGCAATCCTTCTGGCCAGGGCGTGATGCCAGACCGGCCCGCAAGAACAAAGGTCGCCCCCGCTTGCCGACGCGCCAGTTCGGATACGCATGCTGCGGTCACACCGCGCGCGCCGCCCGGTACGAACCAGACATTCGTATCTGTTGGAGCTGCCTGCACGAGCCCAGGTGCAGTACCGATCTCCATCACCGAAGCACCCGCCGCATCGAGATCTGCCTCGGGAGCATTGGAGGCGATCGCGCCAAGTACCAGTTCAGCCTGTGCGTTCAGCGACGCGCCAGCAGGAAGTGACCAGGTTACAATCGACCGATCAGGCCACTCCTGACGAAGTGTGCGGGAGAGGCCTTTCAGACCGGAAGTGTACGCAAAGTCGCCAGCGCCCGCATACTCCAAAATCACAATCCGAACACCGCTCGCATATAGCCGCTTGCAAATGTCCAGAACCTGCCAGTGTCGTTCCGTTACCGGCAAATGCGAAAGGCCTTCGGTTACGATCACCGTTTGAACACCCTGAACGCTCTCGCCCAGAAGGCCCGCCTGACCCCCTCGTCCGGTGAGCGCCTGAACCAATTCGGTTGCGATCTCCGATGCCCTAGCCGTCACAGCAAACGGTCCCCATGCTGAAAGCTC
>NZ_DFME01000139.1:0-5003 GCF_002375605.1 Hyphomonas sp. UBA3601
ACACGAGATACCCGGATGGCGCGCGCCAGTCCGGCTCTGGGTGCTGCCTGTCAGCGTATGACGGCCGCCGGGCTGGACGTATCAGGCCGCCGACCGGCGCGGAAGGGGCGGGGGGGAGGGCCCTTCCGTGCCAGCGGCGGCCTCGTCACACCAGCGATCATCGCCGGTGACGTTACAAAGCGCGGTGTATAATTGCGCGCGCAGCTCGGCCCGCCGGGCCTCCAGCGCGCGGCGATCCTGCGGGGTCACATCCTCGATGCTGGTCTCGGCCTCGGCCAGCACCTGCGTGATCTCCTCGAACGCTTCTGCCAGATGCGCGAAAACCGGATCAATGGATGCCAGTTCGAAGATTTCCGGCACGGCGGTCGGGAATTCGCCCGCCAGGCCTGCAAAGGAATGAGCCATGTGAGTGTCCCCCAGTTATGCCCAAAATCCAAACGATTGTATTTTGTATAGCATCTCTGGGTTGAAATGTCTTCCCTTATTTCAGATATTTGTGCAGGGCGCTCTGCGCGCCCTACAAATCGCCTTCGGACTTGCCCGATTGCTTCCACAACCAGGCTGTCAGGCCCGCGCCGATCAGCAACAGGCTGGCAAACCCGACCAGGGCGGCAATCGCCAATGCGTCAACACTCAGATTACCCATGCCCGGTCCTCCTGACGGCTTTTCAGGCCGGGGCGTTCAGGATGGCGCTGATCTCGTCTTTCAGGGCCATGCGGTGCTTGCGCAGCTGCGTCTGAAAGACATCGCTGGCGGGCTCGACATTTGTCTCGATACGGTGAATCTGGCGGTTCACTGCGTGATATTCGTCGGCCAGCCGGGCGAAATGACCGTCCGTTTCCTTCAGTGCATGAATGCGGTCTGTCGCGTCCGGGAATTCCTCGGCGAGTTCGTGCGGTGTGTGGGACATATTGGGTCGCTCCCTGATAAGATGTGTCTGGCACTATCAGGTCATGGGGCGCGGCCACGCGGAATCGGGGAAACTACGTATCCTTGTGGTCAGGGGGCTATTTCTCGCCGAACAGGCCGGATTGCTGACCGCCCGGATTCGGCAGGCCGAGGCGTTCATAGGCCAGCGGCGCTGCGACCCGGCCGCGGGGCGTGCGCGCGACATAGCCCTTCTGCATCAGGTAAGGCTCGATCACGTCCTCCACCGCGTCCCGCGCCTCCGACAGGGCCGCCGCCAGCGTCTCCACGCCGACCGGCCCCCCGGCATAGGTTTTCACCAGCGCATGGAGGTAGCGCCGGTCCAGCGCATCAAGGCCGTCTGAATCGATTTCCAGTCGTTTCAGCGCGCTTCTGGCGGAATCCTGAGTGATCGTGCCGCCATCTGCCTCGGCAAAGTCGCGCACTCGGCGCAACAGGCGCAGCGCGATGCGCGGCGTACCGCGCGCGCGACTGGCGATCTCGATGGCGCCATCTTCCGTGATCGGCGCAGTCAGCTTGCGGGCCGCCGCCATGACGATCCGGGCCAGCTCTTCCGGCTCATAGAATTCAAGGCGCAGCGGTATGCCGAACCGGTCGCGCAGCGGCGTGGCGAGCAGGCCGGCCCGGGTCGTCGCGCCCACCAGGGTAAAGGGGGAAAGATCCAGCCGCACAGACCGCGCCGACGGGCCTTCGCCGATAACGATATCGAGGGCGTAATCCTCCATCGCCGGATAGAGGATTTCCTCCACGACCGGAGGCAGGCGGTGGATTTCGTCAATGAAGAGGACGGTATTGGGTTCGAGATTGGTCAGGATCGCCGCGAGGTCACCGGCCTTGGCAATGACTGGGCCGGAGGTCGCGCGGAAGCCGACGCCCATTTCGCGGGCGAGAATTTGCGCCAGCGTCGTCTTGCCAAGCCCCGGCGGGCCGAACAGCAGGACATGGTCCAGCGCCTCTTCGCGCTTGCGGGCCGCATCGACATAGACTTTGAGGTTCGATTTTGCCTTGCGCTGGCCGACATAATCCTCAAACGCCTGCGGCCGCAGCGCGCGGTCCAGCGCATCGCCGCCTTGGGCATTGGGGTCTGAGAGTTCGCCCTCGCGGCTCATCGCGCCAGTTCCTTCAGCGCCGCCTTGATCAGAGTGCTGACATCGCTATCGCCGGCATCTTTCGCAGCGCTGGCCACGGCGCGGGCGGCATCTGATTGGGCATAGCCGAGGTTTGCAAGCGCCGAGATCGCCTCGCTCCGCACGCCAGTCGTGGCGGCGACGGGCGCACTGGCAAGGCCAGCGACCTGGGCGGTTTCGAACTTGCCAAACCGGCCCATCGGCGGTGGCTTGCCAGCCAGTTCGCCGGTGATGCGTTCCGCGAGCTTTTTGCCGACGCCCTTCGCCCGAGTCAGGACCGAAGCATCGCCGAGCGCAATCGCGTCCATCAATTCTGCCGGTGTGATTGCGTCAAGGATGGCCATTGCGGCCTTGCCGGCCACACCATGCACATCCTGAAGACGAACGAACCAGGCGCGTTCCTCGTCAGAGCCGAAGGCGTAGAGTGTGATCGCCGCTTCGCTGACCTTGGTCTCGACATGCAGGACACTGGTCTCGCCGACATGCACCCTGGACAAGAGCCGCGTGCCGGCCATGCAGACATAGCCGACGCCATTGACGTCAATCAGGATGTTGTCCGTGCCGAGCGCGGCAACGGTTCCGGTCAGCCTGCCAATGATCATGCGGCGCCTCGTTTCAATTCCAGCGGCAAATGGTGCGCGGTACAGATTGCGCAGGCGAGCGCATCAGCCGAGTCCGATTTCATGTCTCCGGCGCGGGGCAGGAGGCGTTTAACCATGAAGGCCACTTGGTCTTTGTCCGCTGTGCCCGTCCCGACAATGGCCAGCTTGATCTTGCGTGGGGCGAATTCGGCGACAGGAATACCGGCCATGGAAAGCGCCGCCATGGCCGCGCCGCGCGCTTGGCCGAGTTTCAGCGCCGAGCGGGGATTGGCATTGACCAGCGTTTCTTCAACGCCTGAGGCATGTGGTCCGTAATGCCGGGCCAGTTCTCCGACCGCCTCGAAGATGCCGCCGAGCCGTTCCGACATGGCGAGACTGGTGTCTACCGAGATCACGCCATGCGCAATATGAGCCAGCCGGGCGCCGGTCTGCTCGATGACACCCCAGCCAGTATGGCGGAGGCCGGGGTCGATGCCGAGAATGCGAATCGTGGCTGTCATTAACCCATCCTATCAGCGGGATGGGTTAATGACACCTTGCATTTTCTCTATTTGTTCACATCGACTGCAGCGGGACCCTATTCGGTTTCCCGTGGCACCAGTACCGAGTCGATGATGTGTACGACCCCATTGCCGCCCTCGACATCAGTTTCGAGAATGCTGGCCTGATTGATCATCAGTTTGCCGCCGCCCATGTCGCGGACCGAAAGGTCGAGGCCGTTCAGACTGGCTGTTGGTACGCCTTCATCTGCGGGGGGCACATTGGAGGCGCGCACGGATCCTTCGACGATATGGTATTCTAGCACGCGGACGAGCTTGTCGGCATTGTCTGGCTTCAGATAGTCTTCCAGCTGGCCAGTGGGCAGCGCATCGAATGCCTCATTGGTCGGCGCGAAGATGGTGTATGGGCCGCCGGTGGCGAGGGTTTCGTCAAGACTTGCGGCTTCAATGGCACCATAGAGTGTCGACAGGCGCGGATCAGCGGCGATCGTGTCCAACACGTTCGGACCGGAGATGACCATCTGGTCGCGATCCATTGTGTCGGCATAGATTTCCTCTTCGCCCGCATCCGGGGAAGGGGTAATGTCGACATCATCCGCATAGGGCTGGACAGGGTCTTGCGGTAGTGTGCGCGTGTCTGAAGACTCGCCGGAACAGGCAGCCAGGAATAGTGCGGACGCAACGGGAATGAGTAAGTGGCGTTTCATGAGCGGGGATCCTTTCCTCCGGCAGGCAATGATCAGGTAACGCGCGCCTTCGGGTTTGGTTCAGCGGCACCGAGCAAAATTTATCTCTCAATGGGCGCTATCTGTGGCGGGACGAGGGCGACCCATTGTCCAATTCACGACGCCGCGTACGGAGGGGTTCGGCGCGCACCAGATTTCGCCGGTCGCGGTGATTACCGTGACCCATATGAGGTTGTGCTCCTGGCCGTAGTCAATAACGCCAATGGCGAAGCCGTCGCCCCGGTCCGTGACGGTCAGCGGGATAGGTGGATTGAGCTGGGTGAACATGTCCTGTGGCTTTCTGTGGGAGAGAGCCGGTAGAACGCCGGAAATTTGAGAAGGTTGCGCGCGCATCTGCTGCGAAAACAAATTCACGTCTGCTGTGCCATGTGTGGTGCATCGCTTTTTGCAATTATTCCGTTTCGAAACAATGTCTGCAAGTGGGCGATGACCTCCGCTTGCGGAGGGGCATCGGCGCTTTGCGTTCCAGCGATGATGTCAGGGATCGAAAACCCCGCCGGTTCAGAGGATAGGCGACGAAGGATGGGCGCGAAGTTCGCGGGGAAGTCCAGCAGACCATTGTCGCACGGCAGGCTCACCCGACCGCCGGATGCGATGAAGCGCAGCGGCGGCATCACCACAAGAAACCTGTCCGTCGCCGACGCGGCTGGCAGGGGCAATACCGGATCGGGTTGCCATCCGGTATAGGGTCCTTGCGTCAGTGATGTCAGCCAGGGAGTGCTCATCGATTCCGGCTCGGCCAGCGTTTCACTCACCAGGGTTTGAAATTCGGCAAGGCGGTCGCGCATATAGTCTGACACCGTGTCAGGAAGGTTCCCGTGCGCGTCATCCAATGTGACGGGAGGTCCTCCGCGCCAGCTGTCGTGAGACGCCGCGAACTCCTGGAGCAGGGGGGCCAATTGGTCGAACAGGTTTCGGGGGGCAAAATAGAGGTTCAGCGCGAGCGAATACCCGACGCCGCGGGCGGCGTGCCACGCGCCGGCTGGAAGGCACAGAAGGTCGCCGGGGTTCAGCTCGACTTCCTGAAACGCCATATCGTCCGGCAGGGTCCCGACATCAATGTCGGCGGGCTCAGCGCGACCTTCGAAATAGGTCGCATT
>NZ_DFME01000139.1:5261-5471 GCF_002375605.1 Hyphomonas sp. UBA3601
TCCCGCGATCTGAAGCGTCGTGGCGACGCGCCGATCATAATGCATGGGCAATCCGGCGCCGTCTGGGGAGGCATAACAATTGACCCCAACTGTGCCGGTAAAGCTGAGTCGCGCGCGGATCGCCTGGGCCCAGCGGGCCAGGAAGGGATCGGCCATGTGAATATTGGTGATGCAGATCGTGGCGCCTGATTTCAGCAGATCGCTGGCCTC
>NZ_DFME01000139.1:5733-6509 GCF_002375605.1 Hyphomonas sp. UBA3601
CCACAAAGTCTTCGCATGATACCGGGCTTAACAATTCTGCCAGTTCGCGGCCGTTCAGGGCGGCGGGCGCATCTGGGCTTGCCGGCCTGGCTGGATCGCGCAGCGAGCTGAAATCTGTCATTCGGTCGGACCTCCCCGGTCTCGGGCGCTTTTTGCATTGCCCTGAGACCTAGGCAGATAATCCCAATCCGGCGATGGGACAAGCATTGCGGGGAAGAGTTGGCGCGACAGACGCCGACAGACAATTCAAAAAAAATGGCAGACCGCGTTTGCGGCCTGCCATCGGATTGGGTCTGGATGCCCGGATTACGGGCGGGGAGTGCATTCGCGCCGAGGCGATTATTGTTCCGGAGTTTCTTCCGGTTCTTCAACGTCCACGGTTGGAACTTCGACTTCTTCTTCGACCATCACAACTTCAGGCACGAGCACCGTTTCGGTTTCTGTGCCGACATTCACTTCGCCCGTATCGACATCATATTCGGGGATCTTGCCAGCTTCGGCGTCAATGGCGACATCCACATCCGGCAGCTTGCCGGGCTCTGTCTGGTCCACATCGATCAGCGTAGAGCCGAGCCAGACGGCCCCGACGAGGGCGACAATGGCGACGGCGATTCCAATGACTTTTCCTGTACTCATGTTCTGGGTCTTCCTTCTTGTGCTTTGTTGCGCAGTTCAGCGCGCTTGCGAACATAACGGGGCTGTAATCGAATGGTTCCGGCCAGCACTCGTTCCAGCAAGGGCGTCCGGAGCGGCGGGGCCGTCCGGGTGTCTGGGCT
>NZ_DFME01000139.1:6577-7678 GCF_002375605.1 Hyphomonas sp. UBA3601
TCTGGGCTGAATTACGGAAAAAGCCGGCTCAGGGCGGGGCGCGGACCGGGCTGACCTGGCCGATCGGCGCATGGCCGAACTGGTCCCGAACTGGTCCATAAAGTGTCCATAAGATGTACAGACTGGTCCAGACAAAAGCGGACGGGACATCGAGGCCGCAGGGCAGGTCGCTTGCCAGAGCGGGGCTCTGCCAGCGCGGCACACGCGGCGGCGTATAGGTGTATGCATTGTCCGGCGTCGGCGCATCGCCGATATAGCGGATGACCACATTGCCGTATTTGTCGACCGTGACGAAGACGCGCCGCCCGGTGCGTTTGCGCCAGGCCGTCAACCGTACAAGGTTCCACCACAGCCACGGCCAGCAGAAGGCCCAGACATGGGCAAAGAAGGGGCGATAGGCCGGGTCCATGTGGGGAAGTGTGGCATGGTGGGGCAGCCCGTCGAATATATTGCCCGCGTCGTCCTCCCCGATGGCGAAGTCATCCGGGGGCCCATCTCCTGAATTTGCCACCGCAGCGCGCGGCGCTTTGTGCACCGCCTGCGCGCCTGACGGCACAGGTCGCGCCCGCCGAGACGTTCAGTATTGGACCCCCAGACTGCTATCGCGGCCGGGGGGTGACGCATGAGGAGAGCGCGGGATGTATCCAGCAGGGTCGCAATCGCCGCGCTGGCCCGCCTAGCTTCGCGACGGATAAATGCCTTGCGTCACGATACACTGCTTCAGCGCGAGCCAGGGTGGCATATTGTTGCCAGTGGTGGAGTTGACCTGCGTGTCGGCTGTGCCCGAATGTTCCTGGGCCGGGAGACTCACGTCAATCTCAACGCCGCCGCGCTCGCCCTGTCGGCGGTCGGTCAGGCCGGGGCCCTGGCCTGCGCCCACCATAACGCGCCCGCGCAGATCCGGCAGGGCGAACGTCGTGCGCCCGTCGCCGCCATAGAGTGTTCCGAGCAGGGAGAAGAGGGCGGTATTTTCGGCAATCGGCAGCAGGCGGCCATCGGCCTCCATCATACCGCGCGGACAGAAATTGAAGCCCACCGTGACGATCTCGCCGAGATAGTCATCCATCCCCGCATCGGCGGCAGGCGCAGCCCCCACCATGA
>NZ_DFME01000139.1:7776-8211 GCF_002375605.1 Hyphomonas sp. UBA3601
CCATGAGCGCGCCAGTCAGTGCTGCCGCCATCGCAAATTTCCGAATCATTCCGTGTCCTCCCAATATGGTGGGTTCACTCTATGACGCTGTGCGGGCGTGGCAAGAAGAAGGATCGCGGGGCGGTGGAGCAGAGGTCAGGCGTCGTTGTCCGCATCCCCCGGCTCCACGGGACCAATACCCTTTGACAGATTGGCCTTCCGGGCGCGGAAGAAGAAGGCAATGGAGCCGGCATAAGCGGCCAGTGTCATGAGGGCGACGAGTTTCGGGATCACATGGAATGGCTCTTCGCCCACGGCGACCGCGCCGAACCAGCCAAGGTCGCTGTCCGGCAGCTGGCCACGCTCGGCCAGCAAAAGGCCGAGGCGGGCAAAGTCGCTATAGGACTGGAAGATCTCGTTGCAGAAGCCGAGGGCGAACATGGAATAGATGACCAG
>NZ_DFME01000139.1:8425-8708 GCF_002375605.1 Hyphomonas sp. UBA3601
AAGACCAGCGTCATGTAATTCGCCATCGTGCCATTGCCGACCTGGATGGCCTCGTAGAAGAGATAGGTGAGTTCGTAATTCGTCATGCCGCGTCCCCCGTCGCGCTATGGGCCAGAAGGCAGCTTAGGCGGAATTTTCCCGGGCGTGAAGCGCGCGGGTCATGACCCGCCGGACGGCAAGAGCGGATGGTGGGTTACGCTCCGCTAACCCGCCCTACGGGGCGACGCTAATAATGCGGGGGCGGCCGGTCTGCGGGGGCAGCGTCGCCGGGTGACCGCTCGCT
>NZ_DFME01000139.1:8924-10314 GCF_002375605.1 Hyphomonas sp. UBA3601
GAGGCGGGATGTGTCTGTCATGGTGAGATTGCCTATCGAGCAAATTGCTTATCGTAACGCTCTCTAGCCATAGTAATTCTCGATTTGAACCATTCATATTTTTTTCTGACGCCATCATCTTCAGCAAACAAACCAATTTGTGCATCTACATAATCTGAAATATCTGAAAATTTCGCCTCCATGGTTGCTGCAAGTATATCCGGGGACACCGGAATTTGAGGGAGAAGCTGGCCTAGTATATTCGATAGAAAATTAGTCCCGTCCGCAACGTCGCGTTCAATGTATTTGGCTTTCAGCTCATCCGACATTCTTGCCAATGCAAAATCATGAAAGGCAATCCTAGGGTGCTTGGTACGGTTTTCCAGCTGATAGGCTTCTATCAGTGCCGGCCCGACAAGTGTCGATGATTTGTGTATTATTGGGCCGAACACGACGCCACCACGGATTAGCACCTTTTCCCTGAGTGCGGTGCGCCATATTTCGTCTAGGCTGTAAATCAACAAATCAGGATTATGCTGTGGCGAAGACAGTATAATAGAATCTGAGAAATGGGTTGAGCGTACTCTTTCTGAATTTGGTAAGCCGAAGTGCTGATGAATATCGGCATCAAAACCGCTGAAATTCAGTGCCGCATTCAAGCCGCGCGCGACAGCATTCCCTTGCAAATTTTCATGACTCGTGCCCGCCCCCGAATTTATCAAAGTGAAGTCTAAGAAATTCGATAACTTTCTCGGCGGCTGGCTCTTGTTGTTGTCGTCCAAAATCTCGTTAGAGAAACCCAGAATATCTACAAATGCAACAAATCGGTTTTCATAAGTGGCAGTGCCAATAGAGGGGTTCGTATTGTAGTGATCACGCAACTCAGCAATCAAATTTGATAGAGGGTCGCCACTCAGTTGGTCTAATATTTCACCATGAGCACCCAAAGCATACGCAAACGGAGCAATATACTCGTGCGCAGAAGTCAAGAGCGATATAGAGGGGTGTTCACTGGCAGCCTCCAACTTAATTAGTTGGACAAAAGATTCGACACGCTCTCGGTGTTCTCTGAACGGTGGCAAACTAACGGTGAAATCGATGAAGTCCAGAAATTCGATCAATTCAGACGGCTGAACAAATTTTCGTTCAACTTTTTTAATCTGCTCAATGACTTCGTTGCGCACATCAGGGTCAACTATCCAACTAAATCTTTGATTCCAATCAATGATACCCATAGCGCAATTCTTTACCCCTCTTCGCTCAAATAAATCTCCCCACCCCTATCCATAAACTCCTTGCTCTTCTCCTCCATCCCTTTTCGCGCTTCGGCAGCCTGCTTCTCCAAGTCGGTCCGCTCATTCTCGGACATCCCCGCCGCATATTCCCGCACTTCGGCGGTGATCTTCATGGA
>NZ_DFME01000116.1:0-1796 GCF_002375605.1 Hyphomonas sp. UBA3601
TGCCGCCGGAGCCGAAATTCATCGCGCTCGGGTCGCTTTCCGGCAGATCATTCGGATCAAGTCCGGCCTTGGCGATGGATGGCGCGAGATAATTTCCGTGAACGCCGGTGAACAGGTTGGAATAGACAATATCGCCTGCCTTGGAGTCGACAATCATGTCCTTGTAACCGTCGACCGCATTGGCCTCGTCACAGGAGATGAAGGCCGAGCCGATATAGCCGAGGTCTGCGCCCAGCGCCTGTGCCGCCGCGACCGCGCCGCCATTGGCGATGGAGCCGGAAAGGGCCAGCGGGCCATCAAAGAACTGGCGGATTTCCTGAATCAGCGCGAAGGGCGAAAGCGTGCCGGCATGGCCGCCCGCACCGGTGCACACCGCAATCAGGCCATCAGCGCCTTTTTCCAACGCCTTGTGCGCGAAGACGACATTGATGATGTCGTGCAGCACAATGCCGCCATAAGAGTGGATCGCGTCATTCACTTCCTGACGCGCGCCGAGCGAGGTGATCACGATCGGCACCTTGTGCTTCACGCACATCTCCACATCATGATCGAGACGGTTGTTGGTCTTGTGGACGATCTGGTTGACGGCAAAAGGCGCGGCCTTGCGGTCCGGGTTCTTCTCGTCCCATTCAGCCAGTTCCGTGGTGATCCGGTCCAGCCACTCGTCCAGCACCGGGCCGGGCCGCGCGTTCAGCGCCGGGAAGCTGCCGACGACGCCGGCCTTGCACTGGGCGATCACAAGTTCCGGATTGGAGATGATGAAAAGCGGCGATCCGATAACCGGGATGCGCAAATTTTGGAGAATGGGGGGTAGTGCCATGAGAAATTACCTCAAACGGAAAGGGACGCAGTTTACGTAAACGGAAACTAGCGTTTGAGCTATGTTGGGCAAGGCGTGACGTTGCGGACACCTCTTGCCCAAAACTGTGGTTCGGGCCAGACTGGCCAGCATCCAAGACAGTTTCAAAATAAAACATCCGAGGGAGAAAACGGAATGCGAAAAAACAGCCTTTTGAATGGTAGCGCTATCATGGTTGCCGCGGCTCTGGCCGCCTGCTCTGGCGATGCGCCCACGACGAGCGCCGAGACAGAAGTCGCTGCGCCGCCGGTCGAAACCGTTGAAGCCGAGCCAACGGAGTCAAAGTATCTGAATGAGCCGCTGGTCAGCGAGATCTTCACCGCAGACCCCAGTGTCCATGTCTGGGATGATGGCCGCATCTATGTGTATCCGAGCCATGATTATGATGCGGGCATCCCCGAAGACGATCTTGGCAGTCAGTACGCCATGCGCGACTATATCGTCCTGTCCATGGACGAAGTCGGCGGCGAGGTGACCATTCATGACGTCGCGCTGGATGTCGACGATGTAGCCTGGGCCGCCCAGCAGATGTGGGCCCCGGACGCAGCCCACAAGGATGGCAAATACTATCTCTATTTCCCGGCCAAGGATGCCGATGGCGTCTTCCATATTGGCGCAGCTGTCTCCGACAGTCCTACCGGGCCATTCACCGCAGAGCCCGAGCCAATCGAAGGCTCCTACTCCATGGATCCGACCGTCTATGAGGACACGGACGGCGAATACTACATGTATTTCGGCGGCATCTGGGGCGGGCAGCTGCAACGCTGGGCGACCGGCGAGTACAATGCCGACCCGAACCTCAACACGGACCTCGTCAATGATGACCCTCTGACCAGTGACGATGAAGCCGGCCAGCCTGACGATGTCGCGCTAATGCCGAAGATCGCCAAAATGGGCGAGGACATGGTTTCCTTCGCCGAAGCGCCGAAGGACGTGA
>NZ_DFME01000116.1:1902-6222 GCF_002375605.1 Hyphomonas sp. UBA3601
CGCCGAAGGACGTGATGATCCTCGACGAACATGGCGATCCGATCAAAGCCAAGGATCATGACCGCCGATTCTTCGAAGCCGCCTGGATGAACAAGATCGGCGACACCTACTACTTGTCCTATTCAACGGGCGATACTCACCTGATCGTATACGCGACGGGCGACAACCCGTACGGCCCGTTCACCTATCAGGGCGTGATCAACCAACCCGTGGAAGGCTGGACCAACCATCACTCGATCTTCGAGCACAATGGCAAATACTATCTTGCCTATCATGACGTTCAACTGTCGGGGAAAAGCCATCTCCGCAATGTGAAGATCGCAGAGCTGACCCTTAATGAGGACGGCACGTTTGACCCTGTCGACCCAATGCCGGGCGAGTAACCGCGTCCAACCTCCTCAATGAAAAGCCGGTGCGGATTGCCCTGCACCGGCTTTTTGTTGGCGCGGAAAGAATTTCCGGCTGGCCAGGGATCCCTCAACCCCGGACCAGCCGGCCCTGCATCATGGCCAGCCAACTTTGCTGGCGATGATGCATGGATACGATGTCTTCTGAGTCGCCGTCCTCGATGAGACGATCCATCCAGAAGCCGAGAATACGTGTGTGCGTTTCCATCCAGTCTCTCAACGCTTCGTGGCGCATCCCCTCAGGCATTTCTGTCTGGGCAGTGGCTGGAAACCTCAAGAGTTCGGCGGACATGACTCACTCCTAATTTGCGAATTGTTCTCATTCTCACGCTTTGTGTCATCCGAGTCAAGCGACCAAACGTCCCTGACCTTCAGTCACCAGTTCACAAGCCCCCCCAGTTCAGACTAAATCCCCGTCATGGCAGACGATCTCCTTCCCCTGAGCAGCGGGTTTCCCGACGCAACCGAAGCCGAATGGCTCGCAAGTGTCGACAAGGTCCTTAAGGGCCGCGGTATTGAGTCCATCACACGCAAGACCGTGGATGGCCTGGCAATTCACCCGCTTTACCGGGAAAGCGACTTTGATTCCGCGACCGACCCGCGCGGCACGCCGGGCAAGGCACCCTATCTACGCGGGGCTACGGCCGCACCGGACCGGTTCATGCCCTGGGATATCCGACAAGGCTTTGCCCATCCCTCGCCCGCGGCAACCCATGAAGAACTGCTGCGCGATCTTGAGCGCGGCGTCATGTCCGTCGAAATCAAACTCGACTGCACGGGCGCACACGGCATCCAGATCACGACCTTGGACGATCTGCGCACCGCACTGAAAGGCCTGCGCGCCGACATCGCCACCATCGCGCTGGATCATGGTGGTGGCTCGGGTGTCACGACGGCAACGCTACTCGGCCTATGGGGACAGGAGCAGGACTCTCCTGCAAGCCTGAAATTCGATTTCAACATGGATCCGCTCGGCTGCCTTGCGCGCACCGGCGTGCTCAAGGGCGGGCTCAACCTGGCCTTTGCGCGCCTGTCGGCGGCCGCCACCGCTCTTGGTGAGGCCTATCCCGAAGCGGGCCTGATCCGCATCGATGCGCGCATGGTTCATGAGGCCGGCGGTTCCGATGCACAGGAACTCGCCGCGCTGATCGCCAGCGCCGTGGACACGCTGCGCCGGCTCGACAACCGCACGGACATTTCCGCGCTCATTCCGCGCATGAGTTTCGCGCTGGCCCTTGATGGCAATTATGGCCTCGGTGTTGCGAAGCTGCGCGCGGCAAGGCGTCTCTGGGCACGCATTCTGGATGCGATGGATCAGCAAGCCGTTCCGATGCGTCTTCAGGCCGTTTCATCGGGTCGCATGCTGACGCGCTATGATGCGTGGACCAACATGCTGCGCAATACGGCGGCAGCCTTTGCAGGAGCCGTCGGCGGCGCAGATATCCTGACCATCCGCCCGTTCAACGAGGCGCTCGGCATTCCGGAAGAGCTGGGCCGGCGCATCGCGCGCAACACCCAGATCATCGCCATGGAAGAAAGCCAGCTTGGCCGCGTGGCCGACCCGACCGGCGGCGCCTGGTTCACAGAGACCTTCGCCGACGACCTCGCCGAAGCGGCGTGGAAAGAGTTCCAGACCATTGAAGCCGAAGGCGGCTATGCCGAGACGCTGGTTTCCGGCGCGTTTCAGAAACGTATCGCAGATGTGCGCGAGGCACGCGCCAAGGACATTGCGAACCGCAAGGTGCCGATCACGGGCGTCAGCGAGTTCCCGCTGCTTGACGAGATCACCGCGCCCATAGCCGACATGCCAAAGGTCACGCCGAAGGATGGCGTTTCCGCTGAAGGCTTCGCCCATTTCGTGAAAGTGGACCTGCCCGCCGACGAGGCCGACGCCACCGCAGACGCCCTGCCGCGCATCCGTCTTGCCGAAGAGTATGAAGCCCTGCGCGATGCAGCGAGCGCTGCGCCTAAGCGGCCGACCATCTTCCTTGCCACGCTCGGCCCGATTGCCGAGCACAATGCGCGCGCGGATTTCGCGCGCAACCTCTTCGCCGCTGGTGGCCTTGAGGCGACGCAGCCGCCTGTGCCGCCGCAATCCCCGTCTGAAGCGGCCGCCGCGTTCAAGGCCTCCGGCAGCAAGATTGCCTGCATCTGCGGCGCCGATGCGCGCTATGAGGACGAAGCCGTCGAGACCGCCAAGGCGCTGAAAGCCGCAGGCGCGCTACATGTCTGGCTGGCTGGCAAGTTCGACGGCGACAGCATCGATTCCAACATCTTCATGGGCTGCGATGTGCTGCACACGCTGAAACTTGCCCACACAGAACTGGGGCTTTAGTAGTGAGCATACTCACGTACATGGACTTTCCCGATCTCAGCGCATCCGAGCGAAAGCGGATGGCTGAGGTTGAGGACCGTCTGCGGGGAGAATCAGGACGGCTGCCGTCGGACTCGGAACTCCGTCGGCGCGTCGAGTTTTTGGAGACATCCGGCGTGGCAATACAATCGCGCGACCGGATAGACCGGCGTTGGGCAATTGCGTTCCTCGTGCTCGCTACCCCCGCCGTCGTGATCACACACTATGACGCGTTCGGCATCGAACTGGCGCCTGTCACGGAAAACATCATCCTGGGTTCCGTGTTTGCACCACTCTTCGTCCTGGCCGCCTGGCATACAATCAAATTCAGAAAACTGCCAGTTTCGGCGAAAAATGCAGAACTGGAAATCAAGCTTATCAAGAATATCTTGAACAGAAGGGATCACGAAAGATGACCCAATTTCCTGACTTCACAAAACTCGACCTTGGCACGCCTCATGCGAAAGCCGCTGCGCCAAAGCTTGGCGAAGCCTGGGAGACCCCGGAAGGCGTCGAAGTAAAGACCGCCTATACCGCCGACGACCGCAAGGGGCTCGACTTCCTGGATGATTATCCGGGCCTTGCCCCATTCGGACGCGGCCCCTACCCGACCATGTACACGAACCAGCCCTGGACGGTTCGTCAGTATGCAGGCTTTTCGACCGCAGAAGACTCCAACGCCTTCTATCGCCGCAACCTCGCCGCCGGTCAGAAAGGCCTCTCCGTCGCCTTCGACCTGGCCACACACCGGGGTTATGATTCTGATCATGTCCGCGTGTCCGGGGATGTCGGCATGGCGGGCGTCGCCATCGACTCAATCTATGACATGCGCACCCTCTTCTCCGGCATTCCGCTGGACAAGATGTCTGTCTCCATGACGATGAATGGCGCGGTCCTGCCTATCCTCGCGCTCTACATCGTCGCCGCCGAGGAACAGGGCGTCGGCCCGGAAAAGCTCGCCGGAACCATTCAGAATGACATTCTGAAAGAGTTCATGGTACGGAACACCTACATCTATCCGCCCAAGCCGTCGATGCGGATCATTTCGGACATCTTCGCCTATACCTCGCAGAACATGCCGAAATTCAATTCGATCTCAATATCCGGCTATCACATGCAGGAAGCGGGCGCCTCGGCAGACCTCGAGCTGGCCTACACGCTCGCCGACGGTATTGAATATATCCGCGCCGGGGTCGCCGCCGGGCTGGACGTCGACGCGTTTGCGCCGCGCCTGTCCTTCTTCTGGGCCATCGGCATGAACACGTTCATGGAAGTCGCCAAGATGCGGGCCGCCCGACTGCTCTGGGCGAAGCTCGTCAAGGAAGAGTTCAACCCGAAGAACCCGAAATCCCTCAGCTTGCGGACGCATTCGCAAACCTCTGGCTGGTCCCTGACCGCGCAGGACGTCTACAACAATGTCATCCGCACCTGCCTTGAGGCCATTGCAGCCACAGGCGGCCAGACCCAGTCGCTGCACACGAACAGCTTCGATGAGGCCCTCGCCCTGCCAACCGACTTCTCCGCCCGGATCAGCCGCAACACGCAGCTTTTCCTGCAACA
>NZ_DFME01000040.1:0-2466 GCF_002375605.1 Hyphomonas sp. UBA3601
AGTTCGACGCCGTCGGGCAGGTCTGGTTCCGGCTTCGGCTCAGCGGGCGCGGCGCGCGGGGCCGCCGGGGCGAGTGTCAGATTGAGCGCGAGGACCAGGATCAGACGGCGGACAATGGTTTCCAGCATTTTGAGCCGTCCGGAAATCCGCCCCGCCACGCTGCGCCCGATCACTTTCGGCCCGAGATGGAGGTTCGCCAACGCGGAGGCATCCAGCACCGCCCGCCCGGCATGTTCCAGCCCCCGTTTCAGAATGTCCGTTTGCGCGTCCATGCGGGGAGTATGGGTTTGGCGGGTATCAGACGGATAGGGATCACCCAGGATGTACTTCAGGCGTGGCAACTAAGTCCGTCGTAAAAGAAGATACGTACAAGTAGTTGCCGCAAAGTTTTATAGCATGCTCAGGGCGTGAGTTAAGAGCGGGGACTTATAAAACAATCGTATGATAGTTTATAAGGCTACTGTAGTAGCGTTGTTGATTCTACGCCTTAGAGGGGGAGTGAATGTGATTGTACAGATTTCCAAGCATATCGACACACTTCCCTCACATGTCCGTCCGTACGCAGTTTGGTTCATAAGAGCAATCGCGGTAGGCATAACTCTGACGATATGGTCGACTTACGCTTTGTTTGATTATGTTGGACGGTATGGCGCGCGAGCACCATTTGAAGGCGTGGCTTTTTCCACCTTCATCTCTTTGGTTCTTGGGTTTTTTATCGGCGTGTTTGGTTTTGTCGTCTTTGAAGGAACCCGAACGATAGTAGAAGACTTGCTAAAAGGATCTCTGAAGCATCGTTCTGACGGACGTTTTTCCATAGTTAAGGATATTCTGATCCTGCTTTTTTGGCCCGCTATGAGCTTCTCAGCTTTGACGATCGTTGAATTCTTCTCTTGGCTGACGAACTCAGAGGATATCAATTGGGCTAGGAATATTCTACTATCTGCGGCATTCGTCGTACCGTTTTCTATTGCTTACTTTTTCCCGAAGCCCCATTCTAAATGGCCTCCACGTTTTTACTTAGCGATGTATCTCATTGGCGCGTTTTACGCACTGCACATCTCGACAGGCAATGGTTATGCAGAATTCTTGCGAGGGATCAGATATGGCGGTGGAGTACCAGTATCGGTCGTTACGGCCGATGGAACTACACAAAACGACGTAGGGTTATTTCTGAGAACCACAAGTAGCATCACAGTATACGATAGAAAATCTGACACCTTTTCCGAGTACCCCCTAAACGCACTAGTCAAGATAACTTATCTGCCGAGTAGAAATACCCCTCCGATACTGCCTTCACGTATCGGGTGAAAATCGAAACTCATTCATCGCTTCCATACCAACTCGAGTCGTCAATAGCGTAGCTCCGAATATCTAAATCTGTCGGCACACTCGTAGGCGCGTATAAGTGCATTTCAAAAGGAAATTCGTGGTCGATTTCCGCGCCGTCATCTGCGCTTCCATAGTGCAATGTCACGAACAAACTTCCCTTGATGTGTAAATCAATATTGGATGAATCGATGCGTCCAATCTCAAAATCATGGATTGGAATGAGGGGGTCGAGCTCATATCCAGCGCCTGCTACTAGATCGATCTCCGCAATGGTGGTTCGGACAAATTCCGACATCATTGCTTCGTATACCTGAGTCCAAAGTGCGGATGCCACTGCATCACGGCAATGATCCATCGCATCCATAAGAGCGACCATTGCAGAGAGTACACCTGTTCCAAACTCAACAACCTCTTCTTGAGATTGGTTCAATCGTTGTGGCTGAATGTGCACCAATCTGTTCAGATCATTCATCGCGTTCGCCACTTCCGAATGCAATTCGGCTAAATCTATATCGAAGGTACTAATGTATTCATCCGCGAGTCCCCCCTGGACCGCATATGTCGACCTTTGCCTTCTTGTTACTCTATCCGTATTGGGATCTTGTACGAACCAAGCACAGTTCCGAACATCATCATCAGGCGCATAGTAATGCAGGATCTGAGTAAACAGCTCCCGCGCCGCTACCGCGAAATTCGAGGCTCGCAATGGATGCTGCTGATCTAGAATTGATCTCATCGCCCCATCAAGCAGAACCCGCATGAAGTGGGTAGGCAGCTTTTCGGATAACGCAGCTTGAAGCTCTTCCATCGTTTCTCTTCCAATATCAACTCTCAACATAGCAGCTATGGTGATTTGGCAAGTTGCGTAAGCCCGGCCCAAGTCTTCGTTGGAGAACAATGGAAGGAAGCAATTGCGTATCCTGACGCTTCCGCCTAAATGCTCCTTATGAGCAAAAAGCTGAGAATCTTGGTCGCGCAGTTGAACCCGGTGGTGGGGGATATTCGGGGGAATCTGGAGCTGGCGCGGGGCGCGCTGGCCGAGGGCAAGGCCAAGGGCGCTGACCTCGTTGTCCTGTCGGAACTCTTCATCCTGGGATATCCGGCTGAGGATTTGGTGCTGAAGCCCGCCGCGGTGGA
>NZ_DFME01000040.1:2622-2771 GCF_002375605.1 Hyphomonas sp. UBA3601
GTGCTGAAGCCCGCCGCGGTGGAAGATTCCATGAAGGCGGTGAACACGCTGGCCGCCGAGACCGCCGATGCGCCGGACATGATCATCGGGGCGCCGTGGATGGAAGATGGCAAGCGCCACAATTCAGCCGTCTGGCTGTCGGGCGGGGC
>NZ_DFME01000040.1:2790-2928 GCF_002375605.1 Hyphomonas sp. UBA3601
CTGCCCAATTATGGCGTGTTCGACGAAAAGCGCATCTTCGATGCTGGCGGGGGCCCGCCCCCGGTGTTCGAGTTTCACGGCGTGAAGATCGGCGTCGCGATCTGTGAGGACATCTGGTATCCGCGCGTGCCGAGCGAG
>NZ_DFME01000040.1:3130-7349 GCF_002375605.1 Hyphomonas sp. UBA3601
TTTTCCGCCTGGCGCAAGACGGGCGTGCCGTACCTGTTCGTGAACCAGGTGGGCGGGCAGGACGAGCTGGTCTTTGATGGCAGCTCCTACGCGGTCGATCATGACGGGACCGAGCACCAGCTGCTCGGCGATTTCGTCACCGGCACGGCGATGGTGGCTTTTGATCCGGCCACGCATTGTTTCGAGAGCGACGCGCAGGCCGAGCTGACCGAAGGCTGGCATGCCGAATACCGCGCGGCGGTGTTGGCGCTGGGCGATTATGTCAACAAGAACAAATTCCCCGGCGTCGTGCTGGGCATGTCAGGCGGGATCGATAGCGCGCTGACGGCGGCGATGGCCGTGGACGCGCTGGGGCCGGACCGGGTCTGGTGTGTGATGATGCCGTCGAAATATACGTCCTCGGACAGTCTGGAAGACGCCAAAGCCTGCGCCGAGGCGCTGGGCGTAAAGTATGACAGCATCAATATTGCCCCCGGCGTGGGTGCGATGGGCGAGATGCTGGCCGACCAGTTTGCCGGCACCAAACCGGACACGACCGAAGAGAACATCCAGTCGCGCCTGAGGGCGGTGACGCTGATGGCGCTGTCGAACAAGTTCGGCCATATGGTGGTGACGACGGGCAACAAGAGTGAGATGGCGGTCGGCTATGCGACGCTCTATGGCGACATGTGCGGCGGCTACAATGCGCTGAAGGATTTCTACAAGACCGAAGTGTTCGAACTGGCCAAGTGGCGCAACACGATGGTGCCGCGCGGCGCGCTGGGCCCGGCGGGCGAAGTGATCCCGGAGCGGATCATCACCAAGCCGCCCTCTGCAGAGCTGCGCGAGGACCAGCGCGATGATGACTCGCTGCCGCCTTATGATGTGCTGGATGATATATTGCGCGGGCTGGTGGACGAGGAAGAGCCGATCGAGGCAATCCTGGCGCGCGGGCATGACCGGGCCGTGGTGAAACGAATCGAGCATCTGCTCTACATCGCCGAATACAAGCGCCGTCAGGCCCCGCCGGGCGTGAAGGTTGGCGGCAAGAATTTCGGCCGCGACCGGCGCTATCCGATCACCAACCGCTTCCGGGACGATTGATCGGGCGTTTGGCCCCTATTCGAGCGAGCCGGGCTCAACCCCTTCATAGGCGAGGCGGTTGGCCTCGGCATCCATGCGGATCTGCTCGGCATCTTCCGGGGCAATATCGCTCGCTTCGCCATAGGCCAGCATGGGCGATGGCGCGATGCCGGGATGGTCGATAACGGACGCATAGAGCAGCCAGGGCTGCGTGCCGTCCGCGCAGGTGACGCGCACCCACTGGTCCTCAACCGTCGGCATGGAGCCGATATCGCTGATATCACGCAGCTCGGCCTCGTTGATGTCGTATTCGGCGCCGTCATAAGACACGACGGTGAACCCCTCCCCCAGATAGCGGAGGTATGTCAGCTGGTCGCCAGCCTTCAGGTCGAGCGTGTGGATGCCGCCATCGGAAATGTATTCGATGCTGGCATCCTGGTTGAGCGTGACCGGGAATGTCTTGGTCGCCACGAAGAAGCGCAGGTCATCGGCGTCGGCGCGGTCATAATTCCAGAGCTGGTAATTGGCGTATTGCGGCAGGGCGCAGCTTGTGTCGGCTTCATTGGCGCCATTCGGCACCGTCCAGGCAGGAACGGTCGTGCCAGCATCCAGCACCGCAAAACCGGCTGGATATTCGCCGGGCCAGCCCGCGCTGACATACCAGCTCTCATCATATCCCGACAGGGCCTGATAATTGATATCATCGACGGGCGGCGCGGCAGGCTCTGCCTCCAGCGCGCTGTCGAGGTCTGAGGTCACCTCGGTCGTTGCGGGCGCCGGCGTCTCTGCCGGAGCCTCCGCACGCTCCTGCCCGCAGGCCGCCAACAGGCCCGCGGCGATCAGAATACAGCCCAGTCTCATCTACCTCTCCTCGACGGCGACTCACATGCCCGTCGCACATTAGCACGAACAATAGCAAGAATATGGCATCGGCCCTTGGCTTTTTGCGTGATTTGATGTCGAAAGCACGCTTCAAAACAGGTTTTTTCCATGACTGCACCGATTGTTCGCTTCGCTCCTTCGCCCACCGGCCGCCTGCACGTAGGTAACGTGCGCACGGCGCTGATCAACTGGCTGTTCGCCAAGGGCCAGCAGGGCAAGTTCATCCTGCGCATCGATGACACCGATACCGAGCGCTCGACACAGGAATATGAAGACGGAATCCGCACCGACCTGACCTGGCTCGGCCTCGTCTGGGACGACAGTTTCAGCCAGTCCAAGCGCTTTGCCGAATATGACGCGGCGGCCGACAAGCTGCGCGAAATGGGCCTGCTCTATCCCTGCTACGAGACAGCTGACGAGCTGGACCGCAAGCGCAAGATCGCGCTGTCGCGCGGCCGCCCGCCCGTCTATGACCGCGCGGCGCTGGAGCTGAGCGATGAAGACAAGGCGAAACTCGAAGCCGAAGGCCGCACGCCTCACTGGCGTTTCAAACTCTCCGGCGGGCGCGTCGAGTGGACCGACCTGGTGCGCGGAGACCAGAGCATCGACACGTCCAGCCTGTCCGACCCGATCCTGATCCGCGAGGACGGCTCCTATCTCTACACCCTCCCCTCGGTCGTCGATGATATCGAGGCGAAGATCACCCATGTCGTGCGCGGGGAAGACCATGTCACCAATTCCGGCGCGCAGATCGAGATCTTCAAGGCGCTGGGCGGCACGGCGCCGGACATGGCGCATACGCCGCTGCTGATCGGCGCGGATGGTCAGGGCCTGTCGAAACGCCTCGGCTCGCTGTCGATGGGCGAATTGCGCGCGCAGGGCTATGAGCCGATGGCGGTCTCCAGCCTGCTCGCCAAGATCGGCACATCCGACAATGTCGAGGCGCGCGAAACGCTGGACCAGCTGGTCGCGGAATTCGATTTCGGCAAGATCGGCCGCGCCCCGGCGCGCTTCGACGAGACCGAACTCTTGTCGCTGAACGCGGCGATCCTGCACGGCCTCCCCTTTGAGGCGGTGAAGGACCGGCTCGCCGATGTGGACCCTCGCGCCGCCGATGAGGCGTTCTGGACTGTGGTGCGGGAGAATTGCTCGCTGTTGCCGGACGTGGCCGCATGGGTCGAGACCGTGTTTGGCGAGATCACGCCTCTGGTGGATGCTGAAGACAAGGACTTCGTAGCGACCGCCGCAACCCTGCTGCCCGAGGGCGACCTGACGGGCGAGAGCTGGAGTCAGTGGGCGAATGCCGTGAAGGCCGAAACCGGCCGCAAAGGCCGTGGCCTGTTCATGACGCTCCGCAAGGCGCTGACCGGCCAGGAACACGGCCCCGACATGGGCGCACTGCTTCCCCTGATCGGACGCGAGCGGGCGCTCAAGCGGCTGCAGGGTTAGCACTCTCCCCGTAGACTCCTGAATCTTTTCGGATTTCAAACTTTTTGGAACAAAGTCAGAACTTTTTCCTTTCCAAAAGGTGAATATTCTGGTTATGTTCTCTTATCGCAGATCAAGCGAAGAACAGGTTCAGCACACAGTTTCACGAGGGGTTTCAGCATGTCGGGTTTGGTGATCAAGGGATGTGAGTACGATCCAATTGAGTCCAAGGATGTCGTCTATGGCGACGGCTTCCGCATGGAGCTGGAACAGGCGATTGCGCTGGCCTCGACAGGCGTTGAATTCTGGGCCGCCGAGCGCGATGGCTCTGCCGCGCCCGTCTCTGTCGCCAAGAATGAATATGGCGAACTGATCCTGAGAACCGAGCCGACGGCCTACGCGGCCAACCCGCTTGGCGAGATCAGCGCGCCGCCGATCGTGCACCGCCGCTATCGCCCCGAAGCGCAGATACCTGCACGGGTCCACTCCGGTTACGCTGTCGCGGCCTAGTCACGCAGCGGCCCCTACCCTTTACATGTTTCCTTGTTTTCGCGCGTCTCCACACCCACTCTCGGCGCGCGAGATTGCTCCGACCTCACCTGTCCGGAGCTGAAGGACCACACCTGCATGTGAAGGGTGGGGGTTACTCCGCCTCCAGATGAACCAGCACATCGCCCTCGGCGACCTGGTCCCCGGCGGCAGCCTCCACGGACTCCACCACGCCATCGCGCGGCGCTGGCAGGGTGTGCTCCATCTTCATGGCTTCCATCACCGCAACCGGATCACCCTTGGTGACCGTATCGCCCGGCTTTACATGCACGGCGAGCAGTTTGCCCGGCATCGGCGC
>NZ_DFME01000040.1:7491-9582 GCF_002375605.1 Hyphomonas sp. UBA3601
GGCAGCGGCGCGTCCGGATCGACGTCATGCTCGGACGGGTCAAACCAGTCTGCATCCGCGCCCACCGCCACGGCCGCTTTGCGCACAGGCGCCGCATTCGCCCGGAACCCATCCCGGATTCCCCATGGCGTGACGGCAGCGCTGTCATCCAGCTCGATGTCGCTGACGGCGAGAACGGATGCATGCTGATGCGCGGCGGGAGGCTGGGTCAGCGCATCCCCCTGCTCCGCAATCCAGTTCACATGATGCGTGCCATCGCGGAACGCGTCCGACTGGGCGCAGCGACGCAGGAAGCCGGTATTGGCCGGCACGCCCGAGAGTTGGGTGTGCGACAGCGTCTCGGTCAGCAGGTCAACCGCCGCGTCGCGGTCTTCTCCGTGCACGATCAGTTTCGCGATCATGGAATCATAGTTGGATGGTACGCGATCACCCGTCTCGAAACCGGCATCCCAGCGGATCGTTTCCCCATCAATGGGCTGCAACAGGCCGAATTCCAGGATCAGCCCCGCGCCGGGGCGGAAGCCATCGGCCGGGTCTTCGGCGCAGATGCGCGCCTCGATGGCATGGCCCATCAGCGGGATCTCGTCCTGCGCCAGCGGGATTTCCTCGCCGGAAGCGACCAGCAATTGCCAGGCGACAAGGTCCTGCCCTGTGATCATCTCGGTCACCGGATGCTCGACCTGGAGACGGGTATTCATTTCGAGGAACCAAAACGTGTCGACGCCCAGCGGCTTTGACCCGTCCACGATGAATTCCACCGTGCCCGCGCCCTGATACCCAACAGCCTGCGCCAGCTTCACCGCTGCGTCCGTCATGGCCGCTCGCACATCATCCGGCATGCCGGGCGCGGGCGCTTCCTCAATGACTTTCTGGCGGCGACGCTGCAGCGAGCAATCGCGTTCATAGAGATGGACGACATTGCCATGCGCATCGCCAAAGACCTGCACTTCGATATGGCGTGGCTGCTCGACCAGTTTTTCCAGCATGACCCGGCCATCGCCAAAGGAACTTTCGGCCTCACGCACCGCGCTTTCCAGCTCGGCCTTCAGCTCGCCCGCCTTGGAGACGAGGCGAATGCCGCGCCCGCCGCCCCCGGCAACCGCCTTGATCAGCAGCGGAAAGCCGACATCTTTCGCCGCCCTGGCAAGCGTTTCCAGCTCCTGCCCTTCGCCGCGATAGCCGGGCAGCACAGGCACGCCGGCCTCTTCGGCAATGCGCTTGGCTTCGTCCTTCGGGCCCATGGATCGGATCGCCTTGGCCGAAGGGCCAACCCAGATGAGGCCCGCTTTCTCGACGGCTTCGGCGAAATCGGCATTCTCGGACAGGAAACCATAGCCCGGATGGATGGCATCGGCGCCGGTCGCCTTGGCAGCGGCCAAGATGGCTTCGACCTTGAGATAGCTTTCGGGCGCAGGCGACGGGCCGATATGGATCGCTTCGTCGGCCTCGCGGACATGTTTCGCGCGCGCATCGGCATCGGAATAGACGGCGACTGTCGCAATGCCGAGCCCATGGCAGGTCTCAAAGATGCGACAGGCGATCTCGCCCCTGTTTGCGACGAGCAGCTTCTGGATCTTCAATGCGTGGCCCTCCCGGCGCCCGGTGGACCATAGCCACCAGAACAAAACTGATTATCATCAGCAGATACCACGAACCGAGTTTCGATAAAGAGACCATCTGCCAGCCATGCTCTTGCCCGGGATAGGCCCAGGCGCGGGCGAATGTTCCAAGATTCTCAGCAAACCAGATGAAAACTGCCACGAGCAGGAACCCGATGACGAGCGGCATCGGCCTGTGGGCTTCATCAGCGCGGAACCAGACCAAGCATGGCCCATAAACCATCGCCGTGCCCACGAACAGGGCGATCCGGACATCCGGCAGCCAGTGATGCGCGAAGAAATTCACGTAAATCGCGGTTGTCAGACTGGCTTGAACCCAGAGTGGCGGGAAACGGTCAAACCGGAAGTCGAAGATGCGCCAGACTCGCGCCAGATAGGAGCCCACTGCCGCGTACATGAAGCCCGTAAACAACGGCACACCGCCAATGCGCAGGAAGCTCTCCTCGGGATAGATCCAGCTGCCATGATAGGT
>NZ_DFME01000006.1:0-996 GCF_002375605.1 Hyphomonas sp. UBA3601
TTTTGCTCATAAGGAGCATTTAGAGGTTGGAGGGAAGGATGGCAATCGGGGAAGGGGAGCGACTGCCCCGCAGCAGGCCCAAGTTCAAGCGCAGTGCGGGTTGAACTCAGGGGCGGATAGCTCAGACGACGAAATTTGAAGCGCGTACGAACTCTTGTATTTCTTTCAAAGTTGACGGTAATTCGAATTTGGATGGAAATTGAACTGAGAAAACGAATAGTGGTAATAGGGGCTGCACTTCTGGCGATAGGACTAATTGCTGGATGGGCTTTGTCGCATCTTGATGCAGTCACTCTATTTTTTTCAGGCAGTCGTACGTTCGATGAAGAGATAGAGACGCTTCACGCATCCAGCGCGGTTCGGTGGCTGGTATTGGGAGCCGTCCTTGCCTTCGTGGTTAGCAGTGTTGTCCTCCTCGTTACATTCGACAGCTATCAATCCCAAGCCAATGAAAGGAAGTCAGATGCACGTGAGCTGCGCATAAAAAGGGAACAATTAGAGAGAGAACGTCAGCAGGCGGAGCGCGATGAGCAGGCTCAGGCGCTTCGTGACAAGCTCAGCCGCCAGTGGAGAGAGTTGCGCGATCTGTCGCTCCGTCTTGAGACCGGAAAACGTGAGGCAAAAAATAGAGAATTGTACCAGAGCTTTGAAAGGCGACTGACTCAAGTTGAGCGTAGGGAGACGAGTAGCGGAGATTTGCTAGTTTCGGGTCTAAGGCGCACTCAATCCGACGACGTATCTGATGAGGTCATTGAATATACTCTGAGAGACCGCGATACCGGGTTGGAGAAATCTCTTATGGTTGTACACCTATTCAAGGAGAAAGGGTACTGGAAGTTTAAGAGAGCGAACAGCATTGTCGATGCTGCCGATAGTCCGGGATATAATTTTTGGGATTTGTTGGAAGATGAATCGCTTCAGTCGGAACTAAGTACGTTCAACTTGGTGGCTGGAATCGGCCTTCAATCAAAAACACCTAACATTGATGACAAACTC